>CAYTIZ010000085.1:0-9328 GCA_964437885.1 uncultured Enterobacteriaceae bacterium | reverse complement strand
AATCGGGTGGTGGTGGAGTTTGAGTTTGAATCCAGGGCTTAATCGAGGCGTATTGCGCATAGAAATGCGTTAAATCTGGAACTAAGTCTTTTACCACCGGTAGATGCGGTAGTGGGTAAATAGGAATGTCACCTTTAAAGTCGGCTATGGCTTTAGTACATGCAAGCGTATTTGTACCACCGATATTCATTGCACAAGAACCACAAATACCTTCACGACAGGAACGACGAAAGGTTAGCGTAGAATCAATTTCATTTTTAATATAAATGATGGCATCCAATACCATCGGGCCACAGTTATCGAGATTGATATCATAGGTATCTAATCTTGGATTGTTACCTGAGTCAGGTTCCCAGCGGTAGATGCGAAACAATTTTTTATTAGTAGCACCTTCAGCCGTAGCGAAGGTTTTACCTTTTTGTACTTTGGAGTTCTTGGGTAATGTAAATTCAGCCATTGGTTTACTCCGTAAACGGTTGAATGTGAAGCGTGAAAGGTGAAGCGTAACAAGGGATTAAACAAATATCCTTTGGCTTGCTTATCAACATATTTGAATTTAATTCTGTTTTTCTTCTTATATTCATAAGCGTTTCACTCTTCACGTTAATACTTTCCACTTTATTATTAATAGACACGTTTCTTTGGTGGGAATACATCAACGTCATCTGACAATGTGTACATGTGCACCGGTCGATATTCGAAACTGACTTTGCCTTTGCTATCTATTGAGGCCAGAGTATGTTTCATCCAGTTTTCATCATCACGATCCGGGAAATCTTCACGGGCATGCCCGCCGCGACTTTCTTCACGATTCATTGCGCCATGAATACTGACCATTGCACATTGTAGAAGATTTTCGAGTTCCAGTGTTTCAACCAGATCGGTATTCCAGACCATACCTTTATCTTCAACTTTGACATCTGAAAAAGACGCCCAGATTTTTGCCATTTCATCGATACCGTGTTGCATTGATTTGCCAGTACGGAATACTGCTGCATCGTTTTGCATAGTACGTTGCATCTTGTCGCGTATCTCTGCGGTAGGTATTGAACCCTTGTTGTAACGTAACTTATCTAAACGATCCAAACCTTCTTGACCTGCATTCGTCATATCTTTATGCGGTGTGCCGGGTTTAATATTTTCAGCACAATGATTTGCAGCAGCACGACCGAATACAATCAAATCAAGTAGTGAGTTCGAACCTAAACGATTCGCACCATGTACGGATACACAGGCTGCTTCACCTATCGACATGAGTCCTTCAACAATAGTATCGGGATCACCATCTTTTAAAGTAACTACCTGACCATGATAATTGGTTTGTATACCACCGTTGGTATCACTGGAATTGGCTCTTTACTAACATCAACACCGGCAAAAATTTCAGCTGACTCAGCAATACCTGGCAAGCGCTCATTGATTACTTCAGGTCCTAAATGTTCAAGATGCAGATGAATGTGATCTTTGTCTTTGCCAACACCACGACCTTCGCGTATTTCCATGGTCATTGAACGACTGACCACATCACGTGACGCCAGATCTTTTGCCGAAGGTGCATAACGTTCCATAAAACGTTCGCCTTCTGAATTGGTTAAATAACCACCTTCACCACGTACACCTTCGGTAATCAAACAACCGGAACCATATATACCAGTAGGATGAAATTGAATAAATTCCATGTCCTGTAGCGGTAAACCAGCACGTAAGATCATGCCATTGCCATCACCAGTACAAGTGTGCGCAGAGGTCGCAGAAAAATAAGCGCGACCATAACCGCCAGTAGCAAGTACCACTTGATGTGCGCGAAAGCGATGAATTTTTCCATCTTCAAGATTCCACGCCATAACACCGCGACAAACACCTTCGTCATCCATAATCAGATCGAAGGCAAAGTACTCGATATAAAACTCAGCTTCGTGCTTTAAGGATTGTTGATAAAGCGTATGCAAAATAGCATGTCCGGTTCTATCTGCTGCAGCACAAGTTCGTTGTGCCGTCCCTTCACCATAATTAGTTGTCATGCCACCAAAAGGACGTTGGTATATTTTACCTTCCTCGGTTCGAGAGAAGGGAACACCTTGATGTTCTAGTTCAATAACCGCCGGCACAGCTTCACGACACATATATTCAATTGCATCCTGGTCGCCGAGCCAGTCAGAGCCTTTAACGGTGTCATACATGTGCCAACGCCAATCATCTTTTCCCATATTACCTAATGAGGCACTCATGCCACCTTGTGCTGCAACCGTATGACTGCGGGTAGGGAAGACCTTGGTGATACATGCGGTCTTTAAACCTTTTGCAGCCATACCAAAGGTTGCTCGTAAACCAGCACCACCGGCACCAACGACGACGATATCGTATTTATGTTCAATAATTTCATATGAATTTGTCATTAATTTTTACAGTCCTAAATAAATCTTGAGCACAGAAATTGTGGCACTGAGTCCAGCTAACCATACAAGAAACTTAACCAGAATCAGGCAAACGATTTTTTGCCATTCTGAATCAACGTAATCTTCTATAACAACCTGCACACCTAATGCGGCATGGTAGTAAAGTGAGAATATAAAAAGCAGCATTAAAACAGCATTAAGTGGTTGGCTTAACCAAGCAATGACCATTGCATACTCAGCACCAGTGATGGCAACCAGAGAATAAATAAACCATAAACTCAATGGCACAAGAGCAACGGCAGTTAAACGCTGTGCCCACCAATGATGTACGCCTTCTTTTGCTGAGCCTAGTCCTCGGACTCGTGCTAATGGGCTTTGCATACTCATAACACACCTCCAAGAATAAGAGTGGCTACGGTGAGGATGATACTAAAAGCAATAGTGGCATAACCCGATTTATAGGTTGTTGATATTTCCAATCCTAAACCGGCATCCCAAAATAAATGTCTAACACCATTGGCGAGATGAAAATAAACAGAAAAAAGGAAACCAATCAATATTATTTTTCCATACCAGCTTGAGCCGTGTTGCTGCAAATTATTAAATGCTTGTTCACTAGTCGCAATACTAACCAAGCAAAACGTGAGCAGTAATGCACCAAGACTGAGAAAGACACCCGTTGCTCTATGTGTAATTGACAATATTGATGTCAATTGAGGTTTATAGATTTGTAAATGGGGTGATAACGGTCGTTTCACCGATTCCATAATTGATATCCTCTAAAAATATAGTGTGTGTTTAATTTGAACTGTTAGTAGTCAGCAGTTCTTTTCATCTCAGCTTTTAGTTCTATCTGCTAAAAGTCTATACAGCGCCCTTTTTTCTCCCAATCACCATAACGCGTTGGTTCAAGCCCCTTGGGCCCACCAATTTCTTTGGGTGTGGAAACAGACGGTTGCTGAACATTATCATCCTTGTTTCTTTTATTATTTACTTTTTTATTATTATCTTTCATATAACTTTTTTCATCAGAGAGCATGGAAACATTTTATGTTGCGATGCAATATGAATAGTACGGTTATTTTAACTTAAAAACGCGTTAATATCTTTGTCTCAGAAATGGATTTTAGGGGTATAGATAATCTGCTTATGGATAAGATAGAAAATCCTTTTTTAGTGACGCTCAGGCTACCCGTAAAAAACTCGCCTATTTTACTTATTGTCAGTATAACTTTGCATGTTATATGCTTATTTTTACCTTGGCTGACGGGGCTAAACATGTACATCAAGATCATACTGACTTTCGTGCCAGTGCTCAGTTTTTGCTTCTATTTTTATAAATACCGATTTTATAGGGCAAAAACGGGTGTCAGCGAGTTGATTTTGACTTCTGAAGATAATTGGCAGCTTAAAATGAATAATGGCGCAATGCATTATGCCAAGCTTGGTAATACTTTATTTGTTCATCCGTGGCTTACCATTATTTCTCTTATTTTTGACAATAGACGAGAATATTTTATTTTTACGCCTGAAATACTCGATGCCGATCAATTTCGACGACTTCGTGTCAGGCTACGTTTTCAAATAGGCGAGTAGCTTATTTGAGAGAAAAATGCGTCCACCAGGCAATCCAGAGTTTTCTGAGTGGCGTTAAACTCACATTGGTGTCTAATAAATTACATCCATCTCTAAGGATTTCATCGCAAGTTTTAAACGCAAGCCTATTTAGAATTAAAGTATATTGAAATAGTTGATTTTCTTTTTTGTTGAGTGCTTTATAAGTCTTATCAAGCCTTGTTTTTAAATCCAGGAATAATGGTGAAAAGATTTCTTTTTGTATTGTGTATTTATTTGCAGTATCGATACGAAGTTTGAGTAAATTAGTATTGTCTATATAGCTTGCTGGAACAATGCAACGTGTTTCATTGATGTAAGTTTCGGGTTGTTGCAAGCAGCCTATGAGATGAATGAGTGCTGCCTGTTCTCGTATCGTATCTAAAGAATCAGTTTTTGCTGGATTCAGTTGTAACCCACATTGATACGAAATTTCACCTGTTGTTGATTTGTATAAAGATAAGATTGACTCTATTGAATCTGGTTGTTCTATGAATATAAACTGGCTAAAACATTCGATAATAGAATTGAATGTTGATTTTAACATCTGATCAAAATTAAAACATTCTTGCATTTGTTGTGACACTGGATGTCTGGCTTCATTATTAAACAGCCGCTCAATTTCTTCTTGCCACCATTTCAGTTTTATTCGTGCGATGCCGGGGTCAGAACATTCATGAATAATATCGCTTAATTCATATAGAAAGGCATGCAGGGTAATAATGATTGTTTTGTTTTTAACGCCATCAAAAATAGTGGCGTAATAAAGGTTGGAACCATCTGGAATTGCCTTACTGACACAATAACTATGCGCTGCTTTGTTACCCTCAGAGTTCACTGAGCTTATCATTTATTTCATGCGGGCTGGATACCATCGCATCTGCATCCCAGCTATTGGGGTCTTCATCTTTATCAAGGTAACCATAAAGTGCGATAAGCGTTTTTGTCCCCGCGCGACGACCTGCTTCTATGTCACGTTGGGCATCACCGATATAAATAGTCGAAGCAGGTTCCGACTGAATGAGCTCGCAGGCGTGTAATATAGGAGCAGGGTGAGGTTTACGTTGATCAAGTGTGTCGCCGCTGACAACGCAAGCAGCTCGTGTATCAAGAGATAGTGCTTCTAATAATGGCATTGTTAACCATGCGGATTTATTAGTAACAATTCCCCATGTTTTATTATTTTCTTCAAGTGAATCTAAAACTTCTTCCATGCCATCGAATAATCGTGTTTCCGCTGCAATATTTTCAAGATAATGATTCAAAAATTGTTCACGTATTTCATCAAAACCGGACTCGCCTTCTTCAAGATCAAAAGCCAGTTTAATCATAGCGTTGCCGCCTAATGAAACAGTCGGGCTAATAAGTTCCAAAGGTAATTTATCTAAGTCATATTTCAGGCGAATGGCATTAAGCGCATTGGCTAGATCAGGTGCGGTATCTGCCAAAGTACCATCAAGGTCAAAAAGAACATTGTCTATCATAGAGGCTCCTTGATTGTATCGAGCAAATAATTAACATCAGTTTGTTTTATTAATGAACAATGCTTTAGTAGAGGGTTATATTGTATGCCTGCCAAGTTGTTTGTTTTAAGATCAGATTCATTACACCAGCTAACTAGTTCCGATGGACGAATGAATTTTTCATATTGGTGGGTTCCTTTCGGTAAAAGTTTGAATAAGTATTCCCCCGTTAATACAGCAAGCATATACGCTTTGATATTCCTGTTTATGGTTGAAAACATAACGTGTCCACCTGGTTTAATCATTTTTGCACAGGCTTGGATAATGGAGGCAGGATCTGGCACATGCTCAAGCAGTTCCATGCATGTAATCAAGTCAAATTTAGCGCTATTGTTTTCAGAAAATGCTTCAGCTGTAGTGACAATATAATTTATTTTAAGTTTATTATCTGAGGCATGTTGGCAAGCAATACTGATGTTCTCACTGCTTGCATCTATAGCCGTTACATTTGCAGTCTGTTTGGCCATGGCTTCTGCAAGAAGACCTCCTCCACAACCAATATCCAGGACATGCTTATCCTGTAATGATAAGTTATTCGTTATAAAACTTAAGCGAACAGGGTTGATATGATGCAGAGTTTTAAATTCACCATTGCTATCCCACCATTGTTCTGCTCTGGAAGAAAATTTCTCCAGTTCGTCTAAATCGATATTTTCTGTCTTTTCCATTTATTAATATTCATAAATAATTATAGTTATGAAACTAGTTTAACTTTTTGATGCAAGATATTGAATAGAAAGTTTTATTTTTCAAATCTATAATAAGTTATTGATATAGCACTATTTTTTGCAATAGATTTTCATATAACCGTATAGTAGTCTCGTATTTATCAAGAATTGATACAATAAATATCACGCGATAAGGAACAATAATGAATAATAAGCTCGTGTCTATTTTAAAAATATTTTCAATTGGTCTTGGCATGCTTTTTTTATCTGCCTGTGCGACTACTGGCGGACTAGATGAACGTGATCCATGGGAAGGGTTTAATCGAGGTGTCTATTCATTTAATGAGGTAATGGACAACATTATTTTTGAACCTATTGGAAAAGTTTATGATGTATTAACGCCTGATATTATTGATGAGGGCGTAAGCAATTTTTTTGGAAACCTAGGTCAACTTTCTGTTATCGCAAACGATCTACTTCAGTTTAAATTTGATCAAGCCGCAAACGATACAGTGCGTTTATTTCTTAATTCTACTATCGGTCTGTTTGGGTTTTTTGATATTTCTTCAGAGGGAGGATTGTATTCAAGTGAAGAAGATTTTGGTCAAACATTAGCGCATTGGGGTATTGGTTCAGGGCCATATCTTGTAGTTCCATTTTTTGGTCCTACTACAGTAAGAGGTGCTACCAGACTAGTAGTTGATAAAACTTTGTTAAACCCCATTACTTATGTCGATGATGATTTGACTATAGCCGGTTTGCTTACGCTTAATTATGTCGATTTTAAATCTGATATATTAAGCACGACGGAT
This sequence comes from uncultured Enterobacteriaceae bacterium, assembly GCA_964437885.1. Lineage (GTDB taxonomy): Bacteria > Pseudomonadota > Gammaproteobacteria > Eutrophobiales > Eutrophobiaceae > UBA7359. The sequence goes on along the minus strand of CAYTIZ010000085.1, from coordinate 2,315 downwards.
TTGATAAAGGAAGCAGCGCTTGATGAATATAGTTTCGTCAAGAATGCATACTTTGAAAAGAGAGCAAATCAAATTAGCGGCGGGGAATTTGAAGATTTCCCGGAAGAATAAGAACGTACTTAATTTGGTCTAGACAATCTAGATGACTTAATCAGAGGTTCTCCTTAAGTAACTAATGATTCTTGTTTAGTCTAGAATAAGACGAGAATCATTAATCCCAATAGCGCTGGCAAATTCGATCAATTTTTGTTGTTTGGCGATTGCTTTTTCACTATCAATGCTAGTAAGCGCTTTCGCTGCAAGAAATTGTTTATAGATTGAATCATTCATCCGCCGCATTCTCTTGGTTTGTTTTGCCGAGTCTCTTTCTTCCTCTGCCAGAGCTGACCAGGATTCAATAAAGCTATCTAAGTTATCTTCATTCCAGCTCTTTTCACTCAAAAAACTCGCTATTAATGATTCTCCGACCATACTTGTATTTGTTGTGCTGGCGGTTTTATTCGATGTTATAGGGTTATCCGAAACATTAGATATTTTAACGGCTGTTGATTCTGGAGGCTTTGGATAAAAAAGAATTACAGTAACAATCAGTGCTAAAACAATAATGGCACTGACTAATATAAAGATGAAGGGAGATTTCTTTATATCTTTATTAGCTGTTTCCTTCTGATTTACGGGAGGTGCACTTTTAGTTTTAGCTTTAGGCGCCTGTTGTTTAGGAGGAATAATTTCTGTTTTATCTCTTTTGATGCCTTCCGTGATAGCCTCTTCAAGTTCATTAGTAGGCGGAAGTGGTGGCTCATAATCGATGGTTTTAACAGTAATGTTACCTGCAATAATATCCTGAATAAGTTCGATACGTGATTTACGGTATACATTCTTATCGATCGTACCTCGAGCATAATCCCTTGCTAGTTCACGTAATGTTTGCTTACTCATTTTTAAGCCTTTTTAGTGTGTTTTAACCGACGTCTTCACGAATGAGGCGAAAGCCAGTTGCTCCATCAGCACTGCCATCATGACTACGCTCCAGTGAAATCTCACATTTTGAATGTGCATCAGTAAATGCACCACCACGAACTGTTGTCGCATCACCATCGATGACCCATTCTTGTACGTTACCTACATAGTTTTTCAAGCCCCAGCCGTTAGACTTGCCTGATTTTACACTGACAATGCCGGTGCCTTTAATCAGCTTTCCGCTAACTGTTACACGGCAATTAAAATCTTTTTTAGGTTGTTTGCCGCCCGCATTGGCAGCATATTCCCATTCCGCTTTAGTTGGAATGCGATATGTTTTGCCGGTACGTTCAGATAACCAGCTTGCGTACTCTTGTGCCTGTTGCAAGGTAATATCTGTCAAGGGGTCATTCTTTTTTGCCTTATCCTTGTTAGGCTTACAGCCAGCACTAGGGTTAAGTATGCAGTACTTACTCCAGTCACTAACTGAAATTTCATATTTGGTTATAGCAAAGGATTTCTCAAAACCTTCGCCACTGGGCACAACTACCATCAATGGTCCACGAGCAGATGAATGAATCATGTCAAAACAAATTGCTTTTGCACGTTTACCATAACCGGCAAGTCTGCTTTCACATTCAGAATTACTGCCGATAGGTTCCCATGGAGCCGCCTCGGTGGCAGCACCTGCACCCGTAGCTGTAGCTATACTCTCTGCAGTAAGTTCTTTTTCAATTGTTCTAATCTTAGGTTTAACGACAGGTTTATTTTTTGCTATTAACTGATCCAGTTCAGTTTCTGCAGCACTGTAATCAGGGCTATCAGTCCAAAGACCTTGTGCTCTCGCTAACAGATTTTTGGCCGCTTTTAATTTTTTATAATCTTCACCAGCAGCTTCTTTATCCTGAAGATAAATTCCGTAAACACTATTAGCTTCTGTTGTCTTTGTTTCCAGTGTTTGTGAGAAAGCAATAAAGTTAGGATGGGCTGAAAATTCTGCGGTTGCTTCCTGTTGAAGTTGTCCCGCCAGAGTCAGTTTACCAGCTAATATAGCTGCGTTAGCAGCAGCAAGTCCGGCCCATGGCTGAAGTTGTAGTTGGGCTCTTAGATCGGCTAATACTGCATTTGCTGGAAATAAACCGGCAGCACTTTGTGCCAGTGCAGCCGCTGCATTTTCATTTGTTGTTCGAAGATCATTAATCCGATCTGCTAATGTCTTGGCTGATGCTTTGCTAAATTCAGCATATCTAGCCGGGTTAGCATTTTCAATTTGGCTTATTTTCAATCTGACATCGACAGGGAATGACGTTGCAGTTTTAAATAAGCTACTTAATTCGATTATGTTTGATTCTGAT
>CAYTIZ010000084.1:0-9329 GCA_964437885.1 uncultured Enterobacteriaceae bacterium | reverse complement strand
TTTAAAGAAATTAAGTACATCCATCGTTTACCTCAACCTTGTTCTAGTTAATGTAGAACCATTATACTAAACTAATGTACGTGAGTCAAGGGGATAAACGCCTTAATACTTCAAGTCCTTTATCTATTTTATTTTGACTAGTATAGAAATGAGGGGAGAAGCGAAGTCCACCTGCTCGGTTTGCACAAATTACCTTATTATTCATTAACTTAGAATATAGCTCTGCCATATCCTGCCCTTCAATATTAAACGTCACAATACCTGCAAAATCTGATTTTTTAATCGGTGATATAAAATTTAATTTTGAAATATATTTAATATTATCAATGATATAGCTAGCCTTATTAAGAATACTTTTAGATATGTACTCCATGCCAAGCTCTTCAATGAGAGATAAACTGGCAGATAATGCGTGAATTCCAAGCATATTCGGGCTGCCACATTCAAAACGTTGGCCTGAGTCCGCCACGTGCCAATCTTTTGCAGCATAATTTCCGATGTCTTTCACCATGTGCCAGCCAAATTGATGTAGCTCCAATAAATCCCTAATTTCAGCCTTACAATAAAACAGAGCGATGCCTTCCGGTCCCAGCATCCATTTATGTGCGTCTGCCATGACAAAGTCAGCATGGATAGATTGAACGTCAAACGGTAGGGCACCTAGACTTTGAATAGCATCAACACAAAACAGAATATTATTTGAATTACAATATTCACCAATTAGCCCAAGATCAAGCCTACGACCTGTCCCATATTGAACAGAACTTATTGTTATTAAACGAGTTTTATCGTCACAAGCTTCAATTAATGCTTGTTCGGGAGAATCTGTCGCTGCAATATTAATTTCCCGAAATTCAACCCCATGTTTAGCCTGAGCAAGCCAAGGCAGGCGATTAGAAGGAAATTCTTCATTGCTACTAACTATGTTTTCGCCAGATGCCCAATTTAGGCCTGAAGCGACGACAGAGAGCGCCTCTGAGGTATTTTTTAATAGCGCAATATCATCAGTTGCAGGCGCATTAATAAGCCGCTGCAATTGTCCTCGTAACTTTGTTTCAGTTTCAAGCCAGCTAAGATAATTCTGTGCGCCAAACTGAGTATTTTCTTCAGCAAATGCTTTGACAGCATTGCTTGTACGTAAAGGCCAGGGCGATACTGCGGCATGATTTAGATAGATAATCTGCTCATCTAGTGGAAATTCATAAGAAATTAATTCATCAATGAGCATGGTATTGATATTAAGCCTGATCTATAGTGTATTTATTGATTATATACACTATAGATGTAAACGCTAAATCTATGAAATTATTATCTTTTACAATTTTAATATTATTTTCATTATCGTCTAATGCGGTCGAGTTTTATCAATGTATTGATAATAAAGGCTTAAGCCATTTTACTAACCTGCCTAAATCCAGCCTCGACCTAAATTGTGTCGCAAAAGATCGCCACACAATAATGCTTAATCAAGACTATTCAAATCTGGCTGATGAATTTAAGAAATATGAAACTAGCGTTGAAGAGATAGAAGAGTTCGAATTAGAAGAAATGGATCTATCTTTTGATTCTATGACGCAATCTGTCAAAGACGTTTTTGATCCAGATAAAGCTCTGGAAGAATTAATTTTATCAACAGAAGACCGAGATGATCCTTTTACAAGGGCCATGAGAGGACGCTCAAATGCCGTAGATGATATTATAAAACAATCTAATACTCCCTGATATAAATACACGCATATAACTGCGCATAATGTATATTATGTTAAATTGATAATATATTTAACCAGAATCCTAACAAAATATCTCCATAGACTTAATCCTATTGGCCTCTTCAGCCTTTTCTTTAGAATGAATCAAAAAAAATTCAGCCTTCTTGCGCTTTATTTCCAGCATTTTCTCATGAGTAACATCTCGTAGAAAACAAACTAGAATATCTTCTTTAATATTGGTATCAGCGCTATTGATGTTGATGTGCTGGTCAACAAATAATCACGCTTATTTCCAGTATCGTGTGACAAGACTCTTTCGGTGTTTCTTTATGGCAACAACTACTCATAATTAATTAAACAAAACTATTTCCGTATATAATATTGTAAAAATAAGAATAATAATATTCCCAACATGACATCATTACCTAAATATTGGCTTGTTGCAGCCATAATCATTCATCTATTGGCTGCATGGTTTAGTGTCGGTCATTATCACGATGACGAATACGCGCAGATTCTGAATTTCGCTACTTCCAAGATGGGTATGGATATGCAAAGCGAATTAATGTGGGAATTTAAAGCTGGCGTTCGTAGTGGTTTCCAACCGTTTATTGCCTTTATGCTATCAAAAGCAACGAGTTTTGCTGGTATAGACTCCCCTTTTATCCTGGCTTTTATTTATCGTCTTATTAGTGCGGCTATTTCATTAATCGCTACCGTAGTTTTTATTCAGTCTATTGCTAATGATATAAGCTCAAAAAAGGTATTTAAATGGACCGCATTTTTTCTTTTATTCTCATGGATACTGGTTTTTACTAATGTTCGATTTTCTTCAGAAGGCTGGGCTTGTTCTTTCTTCCTGTTAGCGCTGGGTTTGTATCGTTACCCTTCTCCAGCATCAATTAAACGCTTTTTATTGGTCGGTTTCTTCTTCGGACTTGCCTTTTTGGCCCGTTATCAAGTGGGCTTTATGCTATTCGGTTTCGGCTTATGGATGGTTTTTATCAATAAACAAAAACCATTAAATATATTCATTATCCTACTTGCCGGTTCACTCACATTGATATTGGGCGCTGGTTTTGATTGGTGGCTCTATGGAGAACCCACGGTAAGTTCATGGAATTATTTTAAAAATCATCTAAGCGGCCTGTCTGGTGCTGGAATCAGCTCAGCTTTGCCTGAACCATGGTGGTTTTATATTCATTATGCTGCGGTACAGCTCATACCACCTTTGACCTTGCTATTACCTATTGCAGTAGTTGCTTTCTGGTTATTTTTCCCGCTACATCCAATTACCTGGCTGACTGTGCCTTTTGTTTTATTTCATAGTTATTTTGGCCACAAGGAAATGCGCTATTTATTTCCGGTTTTACCCTTTGCTCCGGTCATGTTTGCTATGGCTTGTTTGAAAGCAGATGAAAAATTTAAATTACTAAAAAGAAATTTCTTTAAGTATTTATGGCCCATTATATTTTGGTTTTCCATCAGCGTGAATGTATTGCTAGTGATACTGACGCTTTCCTTACCTGCAAGTAAAGAAGTAGCGCTTTGGCAAAACTGTTTAACTCCGTTATCTACTGAAAACGAAGCTGTATTGATGGTTTTAGACCAGGATGGATCGTATTCAGACCCGGCAGAATTAAACATGGATTTTTACAATACGAATAAGCTTAAGATTATTTCTGTTAAAGATGAAAATCAAATTAAAGAGATATTAAAACAATATCCTGACAGGCAAATGCTGTATGCCTCACGCAAACGAAATCGTAGTCAAGAGCTAGAGAGTGCCGGCTTGTCACATGAATTGATTTGCCAAGCCTTGCCTGACTGGATTTTAAAAATAAATATCAATAACTGGACGTCTCGAACCAGTATGTGGCGAATATGGTCTATTAATAATCAATAAGATATCGTAGTAAGCACCTTAAGAAATTTCTAAATAGAGTGATCACTACTGTATTTATATGGCAAATGTAATAAGCTAAATCAAATAAAAATCTTCAAAGGGATGCGGTTATGGGAAAGTTAATTAAAATTCTGGTTGTTCTTGTTCTTCTTGTCGTTGCTGCTCTTGCAGGCATTATCTTTACTACCGATATAAATCAATATAAAGAACAAATAGTTAACCTAGTTAAAGACAGCACTGGAAGAGATTTTGAAATTAGTGGTGATCTGAAATTAGCCCTTTCCCTCATTCCTACTATTGCTATTGAAGGCGTTTCGTTAGGTAATGCCAGTTGGGCTAAAGAAAAAAACATACTGAGTGTCAAAAAGTTTGAAGCTCAGGTCGCTCTTATGCCTTTGTTAAAAAAGAATATTCAGGTTGTTCGATTGATTTTGATTGAACCGAATATTCATCTTGAAACAAATAAAAAAGGTGAAGGCAATTGGGTCTTTGCAAGTGCCTCAGCCAAAAAAGAAAAACCGGCGGCAGAATCTGCGCCGACAGATTTGCCTGCATTAGCGGTAAATGAAGTTCACATTAAAAAAGCAAATATAACTTATAAAGATGGTCAGACTGGGAAAACAACTGAATTGATTATTGACGAAATTACAGTCAACTCTTCCAGTTTTTCTGATCCAATGACCTTGTTTGTTAAGGCTAGCTTTAATCAATCTCCTGTTAATATCAAAGGTACATTAGGCTCGATTAATAATTTGCTTAATAACAAAGATTATCCCGTGAATCTAAAAATAGGCATTGCCAGTGCTGAATTATCTATTGATGGCAAGCTAGGACAACCAATGTCGGCAAAAGGAATTGAATTGCTTGCCTCATTAAATATAAATAAATTAAGCAATTTAAATAAAGTTGCAGCTTCAGAATTACCCGATGTAGGACCAATTATCTTTAACGGGAAATTATCTGACACAAAGTCAGGTTATGCTGTTAAAGCTATGTCCCTGCAATTAATGGAATATAAAATTAATGGCGATTTGGATATCAGTCTTAGTGGTGCTCGCCCCAAATTAAATGCAAATCTAACTTCCGATTCGCTCGACATTAGCCCTTTCCAAACAGAAGAAAAAGAAGAAGTAAAAAAAGAAAAATTATTCTCTTCTGATCCGCTTCCTTTAGAAGGACTTAAAGCAGTGGATGTTAATTTAACATTTAAAACAAAAAAATTAGTCACAAAGAGTTTAACGATAAATGATGTTGCAATTTCCTTAAATATGAACAATGGTAAGTTAAAACTAACAAAAACAGGTAAAGCCGCTGGTGGCACACTTTCAGTAAAAATTGATTTAGATGCCAGCAATGGCAAGTCTGTAAAACTTAATAATAATATTGAAATAAAACAAATTGAACTTGGGCAAATACCCTCTATAGAAGAGAAAGGATTTTTAACTGGAGGAAAAACAGATATTACCATCAAGGTAAAAGGTTCTGGCTCAAGTGTCAGTCAGATTATGGCAGGATTAAATGGCAAACTTTTGATAAAGACAGGTAAAGGCAAGATTTCAAATACTGCTTTAGAGGTTGCCGGAGCTGATGTTCTTGTTAGTGCCTTATCAATGTTGACTCCAGGCACAAAAAAATCAGATGGCAGTACACTGGAATGTGCAGTTGTTAACTTTAATATTAAAGATGGCATAGCAACCGCAGATAAAGGTATTGCTATGTCGACTAATCAGTTGAACGTTATTGGTGGCGGCAGTATCAATCTAAAAACAGAACAACTTGATATCGGCATTACACCAAAAGCAAAAGAAGGCATCGGCCTAAATTTAGGTCAACTTGCTGGACTTGTTCGGTTAGGTGGCACGTTAGCAAACCCTGATGCCAAGACAGACACGGAAGCGGCATTAAAAACAGGCTTGTCCGTAGGAACCGCTATTGCAACTGGCGGCTTGTCTTTGTTAGCAGAAGGGCTATTAAGTGGTGATTCTACCGATGATATCAAACCATGCGATATTGCATTAGGGTTAGCACCAAAAAATAAACCCGTTGCAAAGAAACCCGCAGAAGAAAAAAGTGCTGTTGAAAAGACAACGGATACAGTTAAAGATGCTGCTAGTGCTATTGGTGATAAATTAGCCAATTTTAAATCTGCGCTATCAAGCTGACACACTAACATCCAGAGGTAAGGCTTTTATTTTTAACGCAAGATCTTGCAGCCATGATTCAGGTAGTTTTTTAATTAATTTAGCTTCTGGCTGAAATGACTGACGCTCAACACCGTAGAGCAATACGCCTTTAACTGGAATATTTCTACTAATGGTTGCTTCCAGTAGATTAATATAAGCATTAGTTTCAATTTCATCTGGCGGTTGATCCTTGTAAGAAAATACACAAGTTTGAATCCAGGTTGGGCAAAGTTCTGCTGCAATCTTTAATCGTTTAAGCGTTGACAGATTAGAACCTCTCACCTGATTTATCGTTGCGATACCTTTAGGTGTCGCACTGTCAATTTTAAACCAGACTTCGCCATTCATTTTAGCCAGCTTCTTCAAGCCTTTTTTTACATGAAGCCTATTAACCATACTGCCATTCGTTATTAAGACACATTTAATAGAGCCCAGCAGTCCATATTCTTTTAATATTAATTCAATCACACTAACGACTTGATCAAATTCAATAGCAGTAGTTGATTCACCATTACCGGATATGGCGATATCTTTAATAATTCGATATTCATCTGCAATCTCTTCCCTGTCATAAAAACCACCATGAATTACATCTCCAAGGAAATGCCGTAATTCATGGCCTAACTTATCAATATTGACTGATGGCGCGCTACCTCGAATCAGATTTGGCACCTGACAATAAATACATTGCCAATTGCAGGCATTATTGATATTCAAATTAACCCCAATTGATAACCCGCCTGCCCGGCGAGAAAGAACGGGGTAAATATAAGTCAGACCTGCCTTATCGCGGTTATGATCAGATGTGGTTAGCATAAGTAGAACAGATTAGGTGTTTTTCAACATTGGAATTTAAATTATACTAGAATTAGCGGCGTCAGTGTCTATAGATTTTACTTATGAATATTTATTAGCATTTGATCTGGATCAATGCGAAATAGTGACTATAAAAGCATTATTAAACTATGGTATTTAAACAAATTATGAATAACACAATTTTTAATCAAGTAAAAATTATTGTTGCTGTATTTTTGCTTTCTTATTTTAATCTGGCTATTGGCTTGACCGCTGATGAAGTTGTTTATGAAACTACCCAGGAAGTATTAAATCAGCTGGAAATCAATAAAGCGCGATTAAAAACAGAGCCAGAATACATTCAGGTTATTGTGCGTGAAATAATCGTACCGCACATGGATTTTAATATCATGTCAGCACTGGCATTAGGTAAACACTGGAATAAATTAAATGATATTGAGCGAGCTTGCTTTAGCAACTCTTTTAAGAATTTACTGGTTGAACGATATGCCTATATTCTTTTAAGTTATCGAGATCAAAATATTCATTATCAATCAGCAAAACCGATTGGCGAAAAAGATTATGTCTCTATTATACAAACCTTGACCCGTCCAGAGACAAAACCTTTGACTCTGGAATACCCAATGCAACCTGAAAATGATAACTGGAAAGTGGTTGATCTGGTTGTTGATGATGTAAGTTTAATCAGAAATTATCGGAAGATGTTTAATAAAGAGATTAAACAACAGGGATTTACAGATTTCATTAAAGATTTTCAGGAGTGCAATTCATAAAACGCCATAGTTTCAGGTAACTTATTACACACTAAATATTCTGCCTGTGAAACCATCATCCATATATTATTATTTGGTATTAAAAAATCCTTTTAAGGTTCTTTTAGTCTTTCTTTGTTTGGCTATTGTCGCGGCATATTATTCTTCAAACTTTGAACTTGATGCTTCAGCTGATTCGCTGGTTCTTGAAAATGATGAAAGCCTTAATTACTACCGGGAAATAAGTCAGAAATACGTTTCAGATGATTTTGTTGTCATCACCTATCAGCCAAATTCAGAATTACTATCTGATGAATCTATAAAAACGATTCGCTCATTACGAGATAATCTTCTAGAACTTGAAAACATTAAGTCGGTAAACTCTATACTTGATGTTCCTATCATATATGAATCAGGCATGAAATTGTCTGAGCTAACCAGTGAATTACCCTCAATAGAATCTGGAAATATAGATAAACAGATTGCTTACAAAGAATTCAAGTCAAATCCTCTTTATAGTGAATTGATCGTCAATAAAGATGCCAGCATAACGGCGTTACAAGCTTTATTTAAACGTAACAAAGAATACGATGCATTTTTGAATCGTCGTCAACAATTGCAATCTAGTCTGGATAGTTTATCTAAAAAAGAATTAATTGAACTTGAGCAAATTAAAAATAAAATAAAGATTAAAAATAAAATACTTGCAGTTCAGCGAGAACAGGATATAAAAAGAATACGAGAAATAATCGATGTTCAACGTCAACACGGGAAATTACATTTGGGAGGTATCCCAATGATTACTGTTGATATGATTCAGTTCATACAACACGATTTACTGGTATTTGGAAGCGGTGTATTTTTATTTCTCATTTTAATTCTTTCTCTTTTCTTTCGCAGAATACGCTGGGTTATGTTACCTATGTTGGTTTGCGCGATCACTGGTTTATTGACGATAGGTTTTATGGGTTATGTCGGATGGTCTATTACTGTCATATCAGCTAACTTCCTGTCAATTCTCTTGATTATCACCTTATCACTGACTATTCATCTCATTGTTAGATATCGAGATCTACAACTTCAATATCCCTCTTCGACACATAGTGAACTAACACAATTAACTATGGCATCAATGGCACGCCCTTGTTTTTATACTGTACTAACAACTGCCGTTGCATTTGCTTCACTGGTAGTAAGTGAGATCCGGCCTGTTATCGATTTTGGCTGGATCATGGTAATTGGTTTAGCCATCGCATTTATTGTTAGCTTTACAGTAATGCCTGCTGTCTTATCATTGCTGAATGATATTGAATTACCTGCTCGTCGAGACATAACCAGAACGATAACATTAAATCTGGCAAAACAAGTGCATAAGCACCCTGCTCCAATAATTATTATTTCTTTGTGTTTGTTAATTTTACTTGGCATTGGAATTCCAAAGCTTGAAGTGGAAAACCGTTTTATCAATAACTTTAAATCTGACACTGAAATCTATCAGGGCATGAAAATAATAGACAATGAATTAGGTGGCACTATGCCGCTCGACATTATTATTGATCCTGACGATGAGTTTATAGAAGTTAGAGACGAGTTGGCAGCAGAAACTAATGAACTGGATGATCTATTTTTTGATGAGGCAGAAGACTTGCCCGAGCCAAATTACTGGCTAAATTCAAATATGTTAGATAAGGCGAAACGTATTCATGAACATCTAGAATCGTATCCAGTTATAGGCAAGGTCATCTCAATTGTTACATCATTAAATATTATTGAAAAATTAAATGGGACTCCATTTGATGATTTTGAATTAGCTATAGTTCGTAAGCGTATCCCGGAAGAACTTGCAGATGATCTCGTTACCCCTTATCTATCAAATGACTCAAACCAAATACGTTTCAGTCTTCGTGTTATTGAGTCTGATCCTGAATTAAATCGAAAAGAATTGTTAGCCAGTATCCATAAT
>CAYTIZ010000083.1:0-9362 GCA_964437885.1 uncultured Enterobacteriaceae bacterium | reverse complement strand
TTCTCTACGGTTGTCTGGTTGGCAAGATTAAAAGTGACCGTGATGTTGCGATGATACTGAGTGAAGTGATGAGTCGATTAGGTCCCTATATCGTTCTCGCATTTTTTGCCGCTCAATTTATCGCTGCCTTTAATCAATCTGGACTCGGACAAATGTTAGCGATTGCCGGTGGTCAATTTTTACGCGATTTAATGGTACACGATGCCTTTTTATTAAGTTGTTTTGTGCTAATGGCAGTTGTCATCAATCTTGTTATAGGTTCTGCTTCTGCAAAATATGCATTCTTTGCTCCGGTTTTTGTACCCATGCTGATGCAAGTTGGAATTAGCCCTGAACTTACTCAGGCTGCCTATCGCGTTGGTGATTCCGTCAGTAATGTCATTACGCCAATGAATCCCTATATGATTATTATCTTGATGGAAGTGAAAAAATACGTGCGCGGCTCAGGTCTCGGTACGGTTGTTGCAATGATGTTACCCTATACCCTGGCCTTTTTGGTAGTGTGGTTATTGTTATTAATAATATGGATATCAACGGGCTTGCCCTTAGGCCCCGGAGGCGAATTATCCTATCAAATGCAGTGATTCATACGAACTATGCTATGATTCGCGGCTTTTTGGGAACGACTAACGTTAAAAGGATTCTAAGTAACTGATATGTCAGATAAACAAATTTTTAAAGTCATTTTTCATAATCAAGGTGAAGTCTATGAGATCTATGCACAGAATGTCGATCATGGCATCATGTTTGGTTTTATTGAGGTTGAAAAGCTGGTATTTGGCGAAAAAACATCCGTTGTTGTCGATCCGACTGAAGAAAAGCTTAAAAATGAGTTTGAAGGTGTTGAACGAACTTATATTCCAATGCATTCTATCATTCGTATTGATGAAGTCACAAAAGAAGGTACGGCGAAAATCACTGAAACTTCTAACAATGGTTCGAATGTAATGCCTTTTCCTGTTTATACTAAATCAGGTGACTCAGATTAATCATGTTCGTTAATTAACAATATAGGACTTTCTTTTTTTCTTCTGCCTGCTTTTATTCATCTCCAGCTATTCACTATCTTTTTTTATCTCATTTAATAACTTGAGAACTGTTTCTCAAGAAAGTAGTCTTAATGTTAATAAATATTAGGGCTCATCATGAAATTCAAATTATTCCTGATCTTACATTGCGCCCTGTTATTAAGTGCCTGTACTACATTAACTCAGCAATCATCTGAAAAACATCCAGATAGAGAAAGCCAACTCTGCGCAGTTTTTTTTACTCATCTTGACAAAGCAGTTTCAACAGCTGGGGTAATCGACAGCGAGGCTGCTCGTATAACAGCTTATCCTTATTTGCGTGTAAATCGCTTTCTATCCGATTTCCGACATGAGCAAATGGATACAGCTTCATTTAATGCATGGATTGATCGCATGCAAAATCTTGCCATGGAAGGCTGGCAAATTGAATTAAGTAATTTACCTACTTTGAACAGAGAAGAACTTTCACTGCAAGCTAATGAACTATCTGCTTCAAATATGAATTTAAACGAAACAGTACATTATTGTGCAGACGTGTTACGCACTACTGATCTTGACGAAGATAATGAGCGCCATCATTTTAAAACAATCGCTAAAGTGCCTGATGAATATAAAACATGGCAACGTGTGATTGGACTTTACCCGCTAACAGCATTGGCATTCCGCTCAGGAATTAATTACTGGCATGAAGAAACAAACAAAATATATGCGCAAAAAATAGAATCATTAACTGTGCATGGTGAATTGCTTCGGTATACGCCAATATCAAACAACTTACCTCTTTCGTCATTTGAAGTTTCTCGCATTATTAATAATTCAACTCAAAATGCGCTTAAAATTCCTGAGCCTTCAATAAGTAACAGACAAAAACTTTTTGATAGCTTTGCACCAATTTTTGAAATCGATACGGTAACTAATGATGACCGGATTGGAACTGTTAAATGGGATGAGAATGACACCCCTCAAATTAATACTGACCTGGCAAAAGTATATCAACATTTGTCATACACTCGTGTTTCCGATCAGATTTTATTGCAGTTAAATTACACCGTCTGGTTTCCATCTCGACCTAAAACGTCAATTTTCGATATACTTGGAGGGAATCTGGACGGTATTACATGGCGCGTCACTTTATTACCTGATGGAAGCCCATGGTTATTCGATACCATGCATAATTGCGGCTGTTACCATTTATTTTTTCCAACACAACACGCAATCGTATTGTCTCAAAAATCAACATTGGATGAACCTGTTTTCATACCACAAACCTTATCTGTTACCTCAACAAATAGACCCATCATACGCATAGCACATGGAACTCATTATATTGAGCGTATTTATTTCAATAATGCTATTTCAAATAAAGCGGTATACTATTACTCGGCTAATAGCAAAAACCTGAGATCGCTGGAATTAAGCAATGGTGAACATCGAAGTTTATATGGCCAGGACGGCATTATTAATTACAGTCAACGAGGGGAGCGTTATTTGTTTTGGCCTATGGGCATTCCTAACCCGGGCGCTATGCGACAATGGGGGCATCATGCTACTGCCTTTGTCGGCCGACGTCATTTTGATGATGCCCGTTTATTTGAAAAATATTTTGGCATTACTACTAAACACTAGCAACGAATTATTATTTTATATATGAAGCAATGCTTGCAAACAATATTTATTTTCTTTTGTTTATTTCCATCTCTTTCTTTTGGAGCAATACTCACTGACATTAGTATAGAAAAAAAAGGGGGACGTTATATCCTGCATATAAAAGCCCAAGTGAATGCTAATGCTAATAGAGTTAAACAAATTATTACAAACTACGGCAACCTAACGTCAATCAATCCTTACCTGAAAGAAAGTAATGTTATTTCTACATCAGGGCATAAACGAGCAACAGTAAGCATGCTTACTGATGCATGTGTGCTATTTATCTGTTACAAAATCAGGCACGTTCAAGTTTTTCAGCGTCAAGGCAATGATATTGTCTATGGTCGCATCATTCCAAAAATGAGTGATTTCAAACAAGGCTGGACCCGTTGGACAATCAAAGAGGGAAAATCAAATACAAGAGAAGAAATAACTCAATTAATGCTCGACACAGAAATGACCCCTGATTTTTTTATATTACCGATTATCGGAACACATCATCTAAAAAATAAGATCCTTGAGATAGCAACAGTAACAATTAATAATCTTGAAAAAGAAGCACAACAAACTTTACCTATAAGATCAAAGCAATAAGCAATCAAATAATTAACTCATGATTCATCTAATAATGTTTTCATATGAGCCGTCACTGCACTGGCAATTCCCTGAAGATAATAACCTCCCTCCAACAATGACACTATACGACCATCACAGTATTGTTCTGCAATCTGCATTAGCATTTTTGTCATAGTGATATAAGCTGCATCTGTCACATCAAAGCAACCTAGCAAATCATCTTCACGACTGTCAAAACCAGCAGAAATTAATATCATATCCGGCTCAAATTTTTCTGCCGCAGGTAACAAGATATTTTTATATACATTAATCATCTTTTGATCATCTGTGCCACAAGGAAGATGCACATTAATGTTATAGCCTAAACCTTTCCCTATACCTTTCTTTGCCGGGTCACCAGTACCTGGATAATCAAATTGATTATGCGTTGAAAAACACAAAACACTCGGATCATCATAAAACATCGCTTCTGTTGCATTGCCATGATGGTAATCCCAGTCAACAATCAATATTTTTTTAAAACCATATTTTTTTTGTGCATAGCGTGCGGCAATAGCGATGGTATTGTAATAACAAAAACCCTCTTCTCTGCCCGTGTTTAATGCATGATGTCCTGGTGGTCGAGTAAGACAAAAAGCATTATTCACATTCTTTTGTGCCACTTGATCAACAGCAGCAAGACAACCTCGTACACTTGCTTCAGCAACATGGTGTGCATCGGGCAAGTATTTCTTTATTGATGCCATGTGTGCGTCGGTATGGAGTATTTTTATCCATTCTTCAACATCATCTGATTTCAAAGCTATTTTTGATACTTGCTGCAGTAGACCTGACTCCTTCAAGGCATTTTGAATGAATTTCATTCTCTCAGGAGTTTCAGGATGTCCCGGGGCAATATGATGCTGCAAGAATACAGGATCACTGATTAAGCCTGTTTTATTCGATTTTTGGACCATTTTTACCACCTCAACTGCTTTTAGCCGTGACTGAAATGACAGTAGTAATGCTGTTAAAATGCCTGAAATAAATGCTCTTCGCTTCATTTTTCTTTGATAAATTGTTAATTTAGACAATATATTGTATATAGTACTTTAATTAGTAATATCTATTTAGTAATAAGATATTTTTGAATCGAAAATAATTAATCAATAGAGTGGATAATAATTGATGAATTTGGCTCAAAAAATAAGTTTGATTTTAATCTTCTGCCCCGTCCTGGTGCAAGCAGAATGGCTCGTTATTACTCATACTGATACAAATAATAACACTCAAACTCAGGTTGCCTACACTGAAAACAAGGAGGGTTACAGCCTTGAAATATACAAGGATAGTGTTGGCGCAATAAGGTCGCGTTTTAGTTTAAACACGACACTGGACATGCTCGCAAAACGCTCATGCCCTACTTATCAAATCGACTCAAAATTGCTCGATAATCGTTCTATCAACGACGCACCTTGCTTAACGGATATAGTCTGGAGTGAATTCATATTAGGCTATATCGCAAATAAAGAAATAACTTCGGAAAAACTCAATGCATTAATGAATGGCAGCACCATCACTTTTCGTTTTATGCTTGAAAATGGAAGTTATAATGAAACAAATTTTTCACTGAGCGGCTCAAAAAGAGCCACATTAAGTGCTCTTGGCTCTGGCATTTCGATCACACCATAATTTTTTGAACAATGTTTGATTGGCGAGTCGTCAACGACCTTCAGACAATTTCTCCAGCAAAATGGCAAACACTGGATTATTCAGACAATCCATTTCTTTCTTACACTTTTTTATCCGGACTTGAGAAATATAACTGTCTGGAAAAACAAAATTGGCAACCATCTCATATCGTTATTGAAGATAACAATGAATTGATTGGTGTTCTTCCTTTATATGTTAAACAGGATTCATACGGTGAGTTTGTTTTTGACTGGACATGGGCTGATGCTTACCAACAAACCGGAAGAAACTATTATCCCAAGCTCGTTTCGGCTATTCCATTCACCCCTGTTTCCGGTTCAAGATTACTGGTTAACAAATCATATGATAGTGCAACTATTAAAAAAATATTATTAGAAGCTGCTGTATCGCTAATGCAAGCAAACAGTTTTTCTTCATTACATTTTCTTTTTCCAGACAAGAAAGATATGAATGTATTGATGGAAAACGAAGGATTAAAACGGATAAGTTGCCAATATCACTGGTTTAATAATAACTATCGTGATTTCCAGGATTTCACAGAAACATTAACTTCAAAAAAACGCAAACGACTATTAAAAGAACGTCGCGAAATTAAAAATTCAGGAATAGAGATTGAACGTTTATCCGGGAATGAAATCACTTCTGAACAATGGCAGATTTTCTATCACTTTTATGCTTCGACATTCTATAAAAAAGGGGGTGAACCACGACTTACACTGGATTTTTTCCAGTCGCTCAGCAAGGAATTACCCGAACAAACTCTTCTTATTCTAGCCAAACAGAACAATGAAACTATCGCAGGTGCTTTTGCCATGAGTGATAAAGATAGCCTCTATGGACGTCATTGGGGCTGCAGCCAGTACGTCCCCTTTTTGCATTTTGAATTGTGCTACTATCAAACTATAGAACATACGATCGAAAAAGGATTAAAACGACTGGATGCAGGTGTTCAAGGCGAGCATAAATTAGCCCGGGGCTTTCATCCTGTTGCCATGCCTTCTGCTCACTGGATTCAGGAAGATAATTTTCGAAATGCTATTGCGAATTATTTAGAAAGAGAATCTTATGCCATGCAAGAATATATTGAAGCATTAAAAACACACTTACCATACAAGCTGAATTAAGCGTATGGCGCAAGGTAAATACCTACAGGGTTCTAATCAACTTTTTTGGGTTAAAGACAATCTGCTGGCAACAGATTTTCCTGCTGTTAATAAAGCGTTACGGGATCCCGATGGTTTACTTGCTATTGGCGGAGATTTATCTGAAGAGCGTTTACTAAATGCTTATAAAAATGGAATTTTTCCCTGGTTTAATGAAGGCCAACCCGTAATGTGGTGGTCACCAGATCCCAGGTGTGTTTTGCTGCCAAATGAAATTAAAGTATCTCGAAGTCTTGCCAGGCATTTACGCCAACATAAATATAGAATTACATACAATACAGTGTTTACTGAAATTCTTGACGGATGTGCTGCTGCCAGAAAAGGAATTAATGACACCTGGATAACAAATGATATAAAGCTTGCTTATCTTAATTTATTTAAACGGGGATACGCACACTCGGTTGAGTGTTGGAAAGATGGAATACTGGCTGGCGGTTTATATGGCCTTGCCATGGGGAAAGTTTTTTTTGGAGAATCTATGTTTAGCCGAGAATCAAATGCATCAAAAATAGCATTGCTTCACCTCACACAACAACTTGATAAAATGAGCTTCAGATTAATAGATTGCCAGGTACATTCTGCACATTTACAGTCGCTTGGTGCAAAGCCAATGCAAAGAGAGTTATTTATTCAAATTCTGAATAATTATTGCAGTAATGATAAAACATCCTTCAACCTAGCGGGCTCATCCAACTTTAGGTATCAAAATAATGGATAACCAGTCACAAAAACTCAGGTTTTTCATTACTAGCCCACACTCGTGTAATTATCTGGACAATAGAGAAGCAACCAGCCTTTTTGCAGATCCCATTTTTCCAAAAAATAAAGTTCTTTACTCTACCCTGATTGCTAATGGTTTTAGACGCAGCGGCGAACATCTTTATCAACCTTATTGTTCCGAATGTTCCGAATGTATTCCTGTACGACTTCTCGTCAATGAATTCAAACCCAGACGCAGTCAAAAAAGAACATGGAAAAATAATGAGGATTTAAGCGTTAAACAATTAACAGCTGAATTTAATGAAGAGCACTTTCAACTCTATAAAAAATATCTATCCATGCGTCATCCCGATGGCGGCATGGATAACCCCAGCAGAGATGATTATAAAAATTTTCTTTGGTCTTCCTGGTCAGAAACATGTTTATTTGAATTCAAACTTGGTAAAAAATTAATTGCCGTTGCCGTTGTTGACCAATTAGAAAATGCCTTTTCTGCGGTTTACACTTTTTTCGACCCCGATTCACAGCAACGCAGTCCAGGGAAATATGCCATTTTATATCTTATTGAACAAACCAAACAGAAGGATTGTTCCTGGCTTTATCTTGGCTACTGGATCGCCGGCTGCAATAAGATGAAATACAAGATCGAATATCGGCCTGTTGAATGCTTTATTAGTGACGAATGGAAGAAATTTAGCATATTAGACTTTGCAGTGACCTAAAATTAGTGCAGAATTCGCCCTTTTTTAGGAAACGAGGGTTGTATGGCAAAAGAAGACCAAATCGAAATGTATGGAATCGTTGTCGAAACATTACCAAATACCATGTTCCGTGTTGAATTGGAAAATGGACATGTCATTACCGCGCATATTTCAGGAAAGATGCGCAAACATTATATCCGTATTCTTACCGGAGATACTGTTACTGTTGAAATGACGCCATATGACTTGAGTAAAGGCCGTATTACCTATAGAGCAAGATAATATTAAAAGATGTCTTAATCTTTTTGATTTTTCCTTTGTTTTTCTATTTTCTGGCTAGTTCCAGATCTTCCATAGTATCTATACCTAGCCCAGCCTCATCAACAGCAATTTCCACATGAATTTTCCCACCATTATGGAGTACGCGTAATTGCTCAAGCGATTCTGCTCGTTCAAGGGCACATGATAATAACTGAGTAAATTCCTGAAGGTAGCCTGCTCTATAAGCATATAGACCGATATGACGATACACCTCTTCAGGTAAACCACCTGTTCGATCTGCCGGAATCGGTGAGCGGCTAAAATAAAGTGCTGTATTATTTTTATCAAACACGACTTTTACAATATTAGGATTAGTATAATCGTCGATAGTGGTAATCGCTTCACATAAAGTCGCAATATGTTTGTCTGGATGATTAAATAAGTCTGATGCCACCTGGTCAACTAATGACACTGGTAATCCATATTCGTCACCTTGAAGGTTAACGATAATTTCATCATCATCAATTTCAAGTTTCTTAATGACTTCCGCTATTCTATCTGTTCCCGATTGATGCTTCTCAGAAGTCATCACAACAGATGCGCCAAATGATTCAGCTATATTCGCTATCTCATCATTATCCGTAGCAATAGTGATGTTTTTTGCTTGTGTGTTTGATGCTGTCTCAAACACATGTTGTATTAATGGTTTGCCTTTAATGTCTAATAAGGACTTTCCTGGCAATCGGCTTGAAGCATAACGCGCTGGAATAACAATACTGAATGGTACTGACGTTGGTGCTGACACTATTTTAGATTTTCCAGTTCTTCTTCACTTACCGTTCTTGCCTCATCTTCCAACATGACAGGAATATCATCGCGTATGGGATAGGCAAGCTTTGCCGACCTTGAAATTAATTCCTGTTTTTCCTTATCGTAATATAAAGGCCCTTTAGTCACTGGGCAGACTAGAATATCAAGTAGTTTTTTGTCCATTAATAATTTCCTTCATTAAAGTATCAAGTCGATAAATAAACGATTCTGGTAATGTTGCCGTAATTGGCAAATACCAATGTTGTTCAGTGGCATACGCAGCACATTTTACCGCATCTTTCTCGGTCATCACCACTATTAAACCATCATTAAACTTCACGTCATCAACAGTAAAAGGATGGTGATCAGGGAAATCATGCATGATTAGTTTTAATTTCTGATTGCGCAGATAAGAAAAATATCGATCTGGATTACCAATTCCCGCTACTACATGCACACTCTGACCACTTAGACTTGAAACAGACATGGTTTTTGTTGAATCTGTTAATGAGACTAAATCCCCATAGTGATATTCCATCTTATATTCATGTCTGCTGGCGATATATTTACTAACGACAAAATCGACTGTCTTTAATCGACTTATAGGTTCACGCAATGGGCCTGCAGGCAGGCAATGTTTATTGCCAAAACGACGTTGACCATCAATCACGGCTATTTCTATATCTCTGCTCAGCGAATAATGTTGCATGCCATCGAAGCACTCTTGCCGGGTGTCATTCATCAGGATCAGCTGAAACATTAAG
>CAYTIZ010000082.1:0-9483 GCA_964437885.1 uncultured Enterobacteriaceae bacterium | reverse complement strand
GCCGCTTTTTCTTCCATTGCTTTTGCTATGCGTGCCTGTTGTTCTTTTTTAAAATGCTCTGCTTCTTCAGCACTATCTTCTTTCTCTACCTGTCCTGCCAAGGCTTTTTGCTCCGCTATTTTTGCCTGTCTTTTCTTTTCTTCTGCTGCAGCGATTCTTTTCTGCTCTGTTTTTTTAGCTGCCGCTTTATTAGCTTCTTCTTTTTTGGCAGCTGCTTTTTGTTCCTGTATTACCTTGGTCTTTGTTTCAATATCTGCTTTTAGAGGTGCCATTCTTTTCGTGAGTATTTCTTCTACCATTTTTGCGTCCGGCACACTGGCCGCATTCTTCTTTAGATTATAGGTTTCTATTTTGTTTGCTCTTGATGCAACAGCTGTGAATACACCTGTTGCGGGAAGACCAAATATGGTGACTTGTTTATCAGCTCCAGTACCTTTGTCTGACCAGATGATGGTACTGGTCACGATCTTCTCTGTCAGGCTTGTATGCACACAGCGATAATTGGGTAAGTTTGGTTTTTTATTGTGCCCGATTTGCGAAATACTACCGATGCATTTGTAATTATTGTCAGGAGATATCGCTTGCCAAAATGATCCATCTCTTGTTGCGCCACTGCCTGAGTCTTTCCAGACTTGTTTCCATTCAACCGGACTTACTAATAATGGTGGTGCGCTTTTTGGCATATTCGCAGGTAAACTGACCACTGTCACACAATGATATTTTGAGCGCGGCTTTTGTGAAGCATGACCGCCAATGATGTATTCATTATTACCAGCTACAGGATTGAAAAAATAACCATCCAGATCCGCACCTGATCCGCTGTCATCCCAGATTAATTTTTGTGTACAAATCTGTTTCGTATCCAGATTAAATGTCAGCTCCGAAATAATTTGTGCACGTTCTTGCGCTTCTATGTTTGAGAAGTCAGTATTTTCTGCTATTGCATTTACTGACATCATACAAAATGAAATTACAATGGTTCGGGCTATCGATGCGTTTATTCGAGTCATGCTGAGTACCTTGTGTTAGCTAAATATTATTATATAAACCTTAAGCTGTTGTCTCTTTAACTGCGGCAGTCACTTCTGCCCAGGTCAATTTTATATCCAGTTTTAATTCTTTGAGTTGTCTTTGTTCCAATTGTTCATCCAGTTCTTTCAACATAGCCTCTTCTTCACGCTCTTCATGGTGTTCATTTAGCCCTTTTAAGGTTTTTTCCTTATCCAGTAAGGCAATTATGTTTCGGCGTTTGTCTGATTCACTAAGATCTTGTTCACTTAACCAGTTCAGATCATTGGCGACATTATTATAGAGCTTGCTTATCTTGTTATGCTCTTTTTCATAGACCGACACATCCCACCTCGAGCTTCTTTTTATTTTTGCAAATTTAGGAAGTAAGTAATTATCCTCAATTTGCATATGAGCTTTTAGAAATGTATAAAAATTGTCCAGGCAATCTTTTGCTTCTTTAAAATTGCCCTGTAATAACGCCTCCTGATGACGCGCAAAGAGCTCGCGTAGTTCAAGATGTTGTTGATGTATAATTTCGACTAACATAATTTTTTATTTTCCTAGCGTGCCATCAGCATATGTTGCTCGCCTTGTTTGTCAAAAACGCGTGCCGACATCGAACTGCCAACCGGAACAAATTTACTCCATAATTTGAATACGTTATTCATTGTCGTTCCGCGCTTATCTTGTTGCGCATTTAACCATGCTTCAGTAGCAGTGATTTCAATCTGCCATTGTCCTTTGTTTTTTACTTCTGAGAAATAGGTTACACCGTTTTGCTTTTTAATAACTTGATTGCGATCATTAAAACGCTGCATAAACTGGTCAAAGCCCATTGACGAAGATGTATTTTTCATCGCGGTTACTTTGGCAAGCAAAGACTGATGAACCCAACCTGTTTTTATGTCTTTTCGATGAGTTTCAATTTTACCCGGTTATGCTGGCGTTGTATCTCAGTCACTTCACGGTCTTTTAATAGTTTAATCAGCGAATCAGCATTGCTTGAAGGTTCTGCTCTTATATTAACAATATCCCCGATAATTATTAATTTATCACCTGTTACAGCAATACTGTTATTAGTGTAACTAATACAGAAAGAGAGTATACACATACTCAAAAACCGTGCTAATGATCCTGATGTCATTTGATTTACTGTTTGCGGGTATTGAGTTGAGGTTTCCATTTTCTGCCTAATGTCTCAGGGACGGTTAATATCTAATATTAACCAATGCTTTCGAGACTATGAACTTTTATTATTCATGTTTATCTATTTAAGAGTAATTACTTTACCTCACGGCTAAGCAAATAACGATAAGGCTGCCACTATGCGAATATTACTGATTCTATTATTTTCCACTTCTTTAGCCTATGCCGAGTCGCCTTTATCTGTCGGTGATACCGCCACAAACTGGACTTTGCAAAGCAACGAAACTGAATCGCTTGATTATTATCAAGATAGTGAAGGTAACGTTTCGGTGATTTTATTCTGGGCGACATGGTGTCCGTATTGCACCAGACTGATGCCACATCTTCAGGAAGTTTATCAGGAATACAAAGATGAAGGTCTACGGTTTTACGCAGTCGATATATTTGAAGACGGCGATCTTGATCCGCTTCGCTATTTTGAAAAGAAGGGTTTTACTTACACACTACTTTTTCTGGGCGATTTAGTTGCAGATGAATACGGCGTAAAAGGAACGCCCGGGCTTTTTGTCATAGATAGAAACAAGAAGATTATTTATAAAAGGAAAAGCGGCACTAAGGATAGCGTAGTTAAAAAAGAGATTCGCTTGCTTATTAAACAAGCACTTGCTATGTGAACTATTTAATAGGACGAACAATAGCCCATTAGCACTATGTCTGATGTACCTTGTTATTACAGAATAATAAAAAATACAGCATATTAGCTGCAAACAAAAATATACTTTGTTACTGCTATTTTATAAAGCGTGGCTACCTAATTTGTGTTCTTCATCAATACTTCTTAATGGGACAACGTCCTTATAACCATTCAACATGAGTTCAATACTTTCTGCCTGTGCTACTGTCTGATTCTGCCAACCTTCAAACATGTTAACTCCAGCAAACCATTTTGATTTATGAACACGACATATGAACCAATGCTCTTTCCCTAAATTTACGAAGCCATCACTTTTTCCACATGTCGGACAAACTCCACAGCGCATGCTGTATTGAATTTCCGGGAAAGGCATAACATTAGTAGGAATCATTGAACACCTCCTCAGGTGTATTTGCCTACGTAAATATAAAGCAATCTCTATACCATAAAGTATAGTTCACTAAGGATGGGTTTCCAGATGGTTTACAGGCTATTTTCAATGCGATTTCTGACTAATTTACTGCTTATTTGAGCCGTTTTTCAGTAAAAAACGCCAGAAAATCGTCATTATTCATTAGCTTGCTGGAGCTTTTTAGTTAATGTCTCGAGCTCTTCCTCGGTAATACGTGCGATTTCTATCAAAACATCACGATTTTCAAGTTCGATGGCTTGTTCTTCAGAATCGGCACTCAACCTGCTGGACAGATCTTTTTGAATCTTATTGAGTCGTTCTTCTAACTCCAGTTTCTTTAATATCAGTTCTGTTTCACTTTCAGTATCCATAATATTTTACCTCCTTAGAGGCTCTATTAATTATCTGCTTTTATATACTGAAAGAAATACGGCTCAATAACATTGAGCCAGATCAAACTTACGCTAATTCTATTGCGACCTTAACTTATTGCAGATCAATTATGCGTCCAACTGTTCGGGAGAAAACAGAATACGGAACACCAAAGGCTTGTTTTAATTCGATATCCCGATCCCATTCATTTTTTATTTTTCCTAAACGCCATGCCTTACCAATGCCGATATGTCTGACGTGATACCAGGGAGAGACTAATGGGAAATATTGTAATGGCCAGTCTGTACCGTAGAGCATCCTGTCTTTTAATCCAGCTTGTTTCAGTGCCTTGGCCAGGTAACCCAATTTATTTATTTGGGTCAGACTGGATATTTCGGTATAAAGATTTGGAAACTCTTTGAACATTGGCATGATACGTTCAAAGTTATCCTGTCCTTCCGACTCGCCAGTGGTGGCAATATGTGCCGCGATAACGGTAACACCCGATCTTAATGCCAGCTCCAATCGTCTTGGATCGGCCAGTGCATCATTAGTATTGGGAAAAGATTTCTCCATGCCCGTATGGCTAAGTAAGGGAATATTTAATTCCGCCATCTTGCGATAAAACGGCTCATATTTTTTATTGGCTGGATCAAAATGCATGATCGACGGTATCCATTTTATTAATACCGCGCCCTGACGATGTACCTTTTCCAGTAATTCAATACTATTTTCACGACTGGGATTGATGCTGGCACCAAACAATAATTTCGGGTATTTATTGACTTCGTTTGCAACAAAATCATTATCGACATAAAACTGGGTTCTTTCTTTATCCAGTTGTCCGGTTTCTTTATCGATAACACCATCGAGCGCCAGGATAACGGCCTTATCTATATATCTTGATTGTTCGATCTTGTCATTCAATCGTTTAACAACAAGTTGATCACCGTGCGTTTCTAATTCTTCTTCCGTCACGTTCATCCATTTCAGGAAAAATTTAAAACGATAGTTTTTGTACATTGCTTCATTAATATAATTACCTGAATTACCGTGCCCTAATCCAGCAACGTGTACATGCCAATCAGTAATGCTCAATTGCTCAAGTTCTTGATTAGTAGCAGGGGTAGTACAACCTGTCAGAAAGCTGATAATAAAAGATAAATAAATTGCGCTAACTTTCATTGATCAATTCTATCTATGTTGGTTCGCTGCTATATGAACTTGCGTGTTGAAACTGCAAATCAGCAAGCCGCTTATATAAACCACTCTTTTGTATTAATTCCTGATGCTGGCCTATATCGATAATTTGCCCTTCATCCATAACCACGATTCTATCTGCCTTGATAACGGTAGATAAACGATGTGCAATAACCAGGGTCGTATGATCCTGCATGAGATGATCTAGCGCTTCTTGTACCAGTTGTTCACTTTCCGAATCCAGTGCGCTAGTGGCTTCATCCAATAGCATAATCGGCGGATTTTTTAATATGGCTCTGGCAATGGCAATGCGTTGTTGTTGCCCGCCTGATAAACGCATGCCTTTTTCACCTAAAAAAGTCTGGTACGCTTCCGGCTGTTTTTCAATAAATTCATCCGCTATCGCCGCACGTGCTGCAACTTTAATTTCTTCGTCAGTTGCCTCTGGTTTACCATAACGAATATTTTCCATTGCTGTTGCTGCAAACAAGACTGTATTTTGAGGAACTATCGCGATGCGTTGTCGTACCTCTGCCGGATCAGCTTCTTTTATATCAACACCATCTAATAAAATTTTGCCTGATTGCGGATCATAGAAACGTAGCAACAATTGGAACACCGTACTCTTTCCTGCACCTGAAGGACCGACCAACGCCACGGTTTCACCTGGTTTTATTTCTAGACTAAAATGTTCGAGTGCTTTCATATCAGGACGTGAAGGATAATTAAAGCAGACATCTTCTATTTGAATATGACCTCGACCCTTTGTAGGCAAAGCAACAACATTGTCCGGCGCCTTTATCTCTGGCTGCACTTGCAACAATTCCATCAAACGTTCCATTGCACCTGCGGCACGTTGAATATCATTCCAAACTTCACCGAGTGACGTTGTACTTCCAGCAAGAAAAGTGGCATACAATAAAAATTGCCCCATAGTTCCGGGACTCATAGAACCATCTACTACAGCATGCGCCCCAATCCAAAGGACAAAAACCATTGCACCAAATGCCGTTAAAATAATCGTTCCAGATAAAATAGAACTGACTTGTAAGCGTTGCCTTGCTGCTTCGAACGTATCTTCAACTGAATCACTAAATCGTTCGCCAATAAAACCTTCTAATGTAAATGCCTGGATAATATGTATTGCATTAAGCGATTCATCAGCAATACTGCTTGAATCAGCAACACGATCCTGATTAGCACGAGATAAACGACGAACTTTGCGACCATATATTAGTATTGGAATAACAACCACCGGCACTAGCCCGATAATCATGGCTGCTAGTTTCGGACTAGTGATGAATAACATAACCAGACATCCGATTACACTAAATAAACTACGTAGCGCAATTGACATGCCTGCTCCAAAAACAGTTTGAACTAGCGTTGTATCCGTTGTTAAGCGTGATAATACTTCACCGGTACGTGTTACTTCAAAAAAGGTCGGACTCATTTTAATAACATGTTTATAAACAGTCGAACGTATATCTGCAACAACACGTTCGCCTATCCACATAATCAGGTAATATCGTAGAGAACCAAACACAGCAAAGATAATAGCCAGACAAAACAACGCCATGAAATAAGTATTGATGGAACCTGCATTGTCACTGGAAAAACCGTAATCAATAACGTATCGAATCGCAACTGGCATAGTCAACATTGACACCGAAGCAATCGTCAAAAACGTAAAGGCAAGAAGTAATCTGGCAGTATAAGGCCGCATAAAAGGCAAGGCCAACTTCAAGGGCTGAAGACTACTTGCCTTTGGACGTTCGATATTTTTTACACTATTTTTTGCCATATTTTTTTGTAACTAACTTTTCCTTTTCAATTTTTGTCATTTTTTTGATCTCCGCTTCACGCTTGCTTGCGGATGATCTATTTGAATGAGGCTCATAATAAACCAGTGTTACTGGTCGACGAGCCCGAGTATACGCTGAAGCAAGACGATCATTATTATTATGTTCATTAAGTCTTCGATTTAAATCTCGGGTGATACCCGTATAAAGAGAGTTATCCGAACAACGCAAAAGATATACTTTCCAGTCAAGCACTATAGAAACACCCTGGCGTGAATAAAGACTATGGAATTTAAAAAACGAAGTAATCTAACGCAATTAAAAGCTATTTAATAATTCTTCCGCATCTGCCTTGGCAACATAATACCACCCGGTTGAATTCAGTTTGTAAAAGGCAATGACTTTTTCACGACCGCGTTCTATGTAGAAATAATGGCCTGATTGCTCTTTGTTGATTTTATTAACTACGTATTCATTTGGGAACATTTCAAGTTCATCAATAGCATTGATCAATGTTCCCAGACCATAGGATTGAGTCTTATCTGAAGAGGTAATGATAATTTCAGCTTTATCATTTAATAAATAAGTCTCTTCAAGGCCTTCAGTTCCATACATTGGCATCAGTTTTTTTCTGATATATTCAAGTGTTACTTCTACCCCGGCAACACCAATAAATTCCCCATCGTTATTAAATAGTGGATTCGTACAGGGCAATAAAACACCACGACCACCCACATCAACATAAGGCTGCAACCAACTTATACCCGTATTATTGATACTGCTTCTATACCATGGGCGCTGTCTTGGATCATACGCTTCAGGATAACCTGTCTTTCCCGGGTATTCGGCAATTAGACCTTCTTCCAAGCCGATATATGACCAGACCAAAGGTAATCCTTCATTCATAATTATTTCACGTGCAGCCTTCTCATCATCAAGCGCCACCTCAGTTTTGTGACTTTTTAACATCAGAGTTTTAAATGAATGACGTAATGGATTTAACCTTTGTAAGGTTGGTTTTACTTCTTGTTCATCAATGCCAGGTGCTAATTTATAAACGTGATAATCAACACTGATAGGAAAACCATATATATCTGAAAACTCGTAATCTGAGGGACCATTTATAGGGTCGGCTATCGTGTCGTTTGTATAGTAAAGTGTTTTATCCAGGTTCCCCTGAGCCAGCAGGTTAGTCGCCCCTATTGATAAACCTTCTAATATTGCTTCGTATTTCAAAAATTGTGAGTCGATCTGTTGTGACTTATTGGCAACTGAGAGTACAAATTTATTCGTCTTTTGCCCTTCACTTTGTAATTCTTTCATTGATTGCATTTGTTGGAACAAAACCATTACTACTAATGCGAATGAGGCAAGAATTGAATAAGCCATAATATTAACGGCGGCTTTTCTATGCTGCGCCACCCAACGCATAATTTTTTGTTTGCTTGATTCAGGGCGCGCCTTGATTGCATCACCATGCATAAAACGACGAATATCATCAGCAAAATCTGCAACGGTCGAATAACGATCTTCCGGCATATATTGCGTGGCTTTTTTAACAATCGCTAATAGTTGCTCCTGTGCATCTTCCTGTTTGCCATACACAGGTGGAGGGTCAATAATTCCACGACGCGCTTTCATCATCACTTGTTCGGTGGTTTTACCACTGATGGCGCGGTGTAAAGTAACCAATTCAAACAGGATTAAACCTAGTGCATAGAGATCACTACGGTGATCAAGAATATCATGCTCACCTTCTGCCTGTTCCGGTGACATATATGCCGGGGTACCCATAACCTGCCCCATCCTGGTTTTGTCATCTTCATCAACTTCTTCATGTCCTACGAGCATAGTCTTATCGTCGAACATATCTTTATCAACTTCGACCGTTTTCGCAATACCCCAATCCATAACATAAACTTCGTTATACGGACCAATCATGATATTTAATGGCTTAAGATCACGATGAAGCACGCCTTTACGATGCGCATAATGCATTGCATCACAAACTTTTAAAAAGTGTTCTAGCCTGGCATGTAAATTATGGTGTTCATCAGTATGGCCTAGCTCATCATAATTATCCTGGGTTTCCTTGATGTAAGCTTTTAGTGTTATGCCATCAATCAGTTTCATGGCGTAACCAACATTTCCACCACTTGCCATCAAACCATAAACAGGAACGATGTTCGGGTGTTGTAACTGCGCAGTAACCTGAGCTTCCATATAGAATCGTCCCAGATAACTTGGAATTTCAGCAACGTGCGCATGAATTTTTTTATAGGCGACAGTTCGATTAAGTTTATTATCTCTGGCAATCAGGATTTCACCCATCGCTCCTTCATCTATTGATTCAAGAATAGTGTAATCCTCGTTCTCAACATAAGTACCATCGATCTGGGTCTGGCTCGATTCAGGCGGTTTTTTACCAAAGTCACTGATATCACCGATTGAGGTTAAATCAATCTTCTCATGGGTCTGGATGTTCTTGTATTCTGTCGCGGTAATACGCTTCTTATGATATAGGTGTGAAATAAACTCCTCTTCAGTATGTTCACTATTTTCAGCAAGAAAATCTTCACACAGTGACTCCAGCTCAGACAAGCTGAGAGAAGTAATATTTTGTTTCATTGCTTCAGTTAACATAATTCAGTAATACAATAGCGGTAATTTTCAGGGGGTTCCGACGAGCACAAAATACTATCTTCTCTAGATCGAGAATGCCAGTGATCGATTGAACTATAGTCGCAAATTCACGACTATTTAACAAACATTTCAAGTAATTCATTTAGATAGCGCTGCCCTTTTAAAGAAGGCTTCAACTGATTGAGCTGCCAATCGAGCCATTG
>CAYTIZ010000081.1:0-9574 GCA_964437885.1 uncultured Enterobacteriaceae bacterium | reverse complement strand
GGCTATTTGCACAGAGACCAGCTGATATATTGTTGATTGCCAGTGATGATGGTGTAAAAACACTATAAATGGTGACATCACGACCAACCTCTACATGTAGCTCACCGGAGCAGTTTGCCATTTATTCTGAATGAAATGCACTTATAAGCTGGAACTACGAACCAATTAAATTCGTTTTATACTACGCTATTCACATAGCTAACTTGAACAATAAAATAGATTAATAATATCAACCGTGGGCTGATTTCGCTAATAATAACTCATCACTATGCAGTTCATCTTTTATATTACTAAATGACAAATTGACCAAGGTAATATCATCATTTTGCTTTGCATCACCAATAAAGTTACTAATATCTTCCTTAACAGTATCTAGCAGATTTAGTACACTCCCTGAATTAAAGAGCCTTTCCAAACGATCTATCCCGTACATTTCACCAGAATCGTTCATTGCCTCAATAATTCCATCACTGTACATAAAAACCATATTACTATCTTCGGTTTGCAGCACGACGCTATCGAGATCCATAGTTTTATATTCATTGATTCCCATCGGGATATGTGCCGATTTAATCCTGGACAAAATCGATCCATTATTTCGGGTAATCAATATATCAGGTAAACCACCGTTCCATACCGATAACATGTTAGAGTTACAATCAAACTCTAATAGCCCTGCGGCGCAAAAAAGATGGGATGGCAGAACCGCATACAGGGATCGATTAAGTTCAGCAATAATCTCAGGAAGAGTCGCGCCAGATTCAACCAGACTTACAAAAACGTATGCTGTTAATGGTGCTCCTATTGCAGCAGGTAAACCATGACCAGTAAAATCTGCAAGCATGACATAAATATGATCATTCTGACCATGTGCTGAAAGTATCAAATCACCACTAAATATTGACATAGGTGACATCCAGATATTCAGATAATGCTTGTTATTATTATGTGAAAAGATAAGTCGTTCAAAAATTTCTTTTGCGATTCGTATTTCATTTTCGTTTTCTTTATGCTCAACTTTGAGTTGACAGTTCAATTCTTGTAATTGCGCCATTTGGACATTCAGAGTTTTATTTGCGTTTTCAAGTTCTTGTGCCGTGCAAGACAGTTTGTTTTTTAGTTCAGCAATTTCATAATTTTCAATTGCGTCTTCAATAGATTTTTCAAGCACTTTTACAGAACATGGTTTCGTCAAAAAACGATATATTCCCCCTTCATGCAATGCATTTATTGCTAGATCTAAATCGGCATAACCGGTTAGCATGATAAAAACCGATTTAGGGGAGATTAGCCTTGCTTTTTGAATAAGTTCAATACCATTCATATATGGCATGCAGTAATCAACGATAATTACTGCAATGGCATCATTATTTAGTAAAATACCAAGCGCTTCGTTGCCGCTGTTAGCAATAAATAGTTCGTATTTCCCCTTGAATTGGCGATAAATAGCAGAAGTGACATTAATTTCATCATCAACGTAGAGAATTCTTACCCGCGTATTAGTTGCTTTCATTTTTGCTTCTTTATACTCCAGATGTTTACTTAAACTTTTTGAAAGTATACGTATTTCTCTTTATTATCGGCTGAAAGAATCAATACTTTACACTGCTGTCCCGTTAACTTTGAAATGACCTATCATGCTTAAAGCAAAGACTGATACTCATCGATCTAAGCGCTTGTTTATTCGACAGGTCATTGGGCAATGCACAGATTAGTAAACCAAGAGTTTTCGACTTGCCATTTCATGCCCCTACATCTTGTGTTTCCCTCAAAGCTTTGCTTTATATGGCTTTCAAACGGTGTCTCTTCCAGTTAACGGGACAGCAGTGAATGCTTTATTAAAAATATATTATTTAATAAGTTAAAACAAATTATTGAGAAAAATACATTTTCTTTAACATACCATCAAAATATATGTGATTTCCAACCACCTGAACAAGAATAAATTTATGAGCAATTTATTTATAAAACAACAAAAGCAAATAAACAATTAATTGATAGTTTCATCGACCCAAAACTATCAGACGGGTCTCCTCTATTCTTTCAAGAAACTCATCAACAAATTGTTTTTCTATCTTCAATTCAAAAAGAGTGCTTCTTAAATGACCTGTCATATAATCAAAGTGAACATCGTCAAGACCATTCGATACAGCCCTAGCATGAGTAGAACGGAGGTAAGTCAATTTAGATTGGTCAAAATCACTACAAATAGTAATAAATATCCGATTCATCTTATTTGTCATACCCATTTGATCAACACCTGTAAAATAGGGCCTTAAACTGTTATCAGAAAATATCTTTTCATACAGCAGATGTGTAGCTTTACGCAGGATGCGCTCTCCGCCGATCCTGACTAATAGCGAATGATTTTTACTAGTACTCATAACTCCGTCTATCGACAAATATTTCAGATCCTTGAGATTAAATCGTTATTTTCAACTTGATACATAATAATTAGTCAAAAATTCCTTGAAACTTATCCCGTTCTTCTTTCTTGGCCTGAAAGCTTATCAATACACGACACCATGATTACGATAATGAACTGATGTTCTGACTCTACAACCATCTGTATGCATTATTTAAATAGAAAAACCTAAAGATTCTCGCCATTTTGTCGATTATTAATAAAGGAGCTGAAACTAAACTGGCTTGTGCTGTGGCAAGAAAAAGTAAGCATATTGATGCTTCCATCCTGGATTGTTCGAAGCACCAGATTGCCCTGAAGCGGATATAGATATCTATAAGGTAAAACAATATGACGAGCATGGATAAAAAATCATTCAAAACAAGCGTCTACACAAAAATCACGATATATACAGCATTGTGGTTAGTACTGGCCTTTATTGTTTGTACTGTAATTGTATACAAGACTAATTTAACCAACATTAATCATATCCACTCTGACTACACACATTTCATTATCTACACATTAATGATTGTCGTGGTAGTTATCGCAGTCTGTGTTGCGATCCATCTTACTATTCAACAGATACTTGCCAAGCCCTTGAAACGACTGATTGACTCATTCCAGGAAATAAACAGCTCTTCATTTAACTGCGATACTCTACCGTTATATGAAGACAATGAGATTGGTGCGCTAGCCATTGCATTTAACTCTGTTTTAAAAAGATCCTGTGATAGAACCAAAGAAATGGCCGAAGAGATTATTGAAAGAAAAAAGATGGAAAGAAAACTGGATATCAAGATAGAGCAGCAGTTAATCGTCGCTCAACTCGGTCAACTTGCTCTATCTGGTATGCCTATTGATGAATTGATGAATGTAATCGTCACCAGTATTGCGGAAATACTTAATATTGAATATTGCAAGATACTTAAGTTATCAAGTGACAATGAAAGTCTGTCGATATGTGCAGATATAGACTGGCATGGTAATTTGGTAAAAAACACTACTATTTCAATAGGTTTAAATTCTCAAGCAGGTTACACATTACTATCAGATGAGCCCGTTATCGTTGATGATCTGAGAACGGAAGTACGTTTCGACGGTTCTCAGCTATTAAATAATCAGAAGATAATTAGTGGAATAAGCGTCAAAATTAATGCCCAACAAAGTACATGGGGTGTACTTAGTGCACATACTGTTAAAAAAAGAAAATTCACCCAGGAAGACATCAATTTTATTCTAGTCATTGCCAATTGTCTCGCTGTCGCTATTCAAAACAAGACGGCAGAAAAAGCCTTGAAGACTAGCGAAGAACGCTTCCAGCTGATGACTGAACACATTGACGACATGTTATGGCTGTGTACCGCCGATGGCATGGAAATGCTCTATGTCAGCCCTGCTTATGAAAAAATTACCGGTCGTACCGTAGAATCTTTTTATCAAGACCCTAATCTTTGGCTTAATGACATCCACACAGAGGATCTTCCTAATGTCATCAAAAATTTTGCTACTAATGGAATTAAAGGTAAGAGCTTTACGACGACATTCCGTATTTGCAGGCTTGATGGAGAAACTAGGACAGTATGTGACACTGGATTTCCCATTTTTGATGATAATGGCAATCTCTACCGAATTGCCGGAACGGTCAAAGACATCACTCAACAAAAGAAAGCAGAAGAAAAACTGGCAAAGCTGAAATTACTTTATGAATACATCCTGCATTCTGCGGGTGAAGGAATTTACGGATTGGATCTTAATGGCGATACTACATTTATTAATCCGGCCGCTTTAAACATGCTTGGTTATGAAACACATGAGTTAACCGGCAAATCTCAGCACGATACCGTTCACCATAGTCACATTGATGGGACGCCATATGCGGAAGAAGATTGCCCTATTTCCAAAGCTATAAAAGATAGAAGAGTACATAAGGCAGATGATGAGGTTTTCTGGCGTAAGGATAAAACCAGTTTCCCGGTTGAATATGTCAGCACACCTATTCTGGACTCCAGGAACAACTTAACTGGTGCAGTGGTAATGTTTCGTGATATTTCAAACAAAAAACAAATGGAATCTGAATTGCAGATGGCGCAAAAACTGGAAGCGGTTGGTCAGCTCGCTGCCGGAATCGCCCATGAGATCAATACCCCGGCACAATATGTTGGCGACAATATTCGTTTCCTCAACGATGGTTGCGCCGATTTGATATCAATATTGTCAGACTTCAAGAATTTATTAGACCTCTGCATAAATAAAACGCTCACTGATGATCATATTAAACAAATTAATGAGGCCATCGAAAAGGCCGATCTGGATTACTTACTGGAAGAAATACCACTGGCACTTAAGCAATCACAAGAAGGGATCGAAAGCATCTCAAGTATTGTCAAAGCAATGAAAGAATTTTCACATCCAGGCAGTGATGACAAGGATCTTGTTGACCTGAATCATATTATTAAAAATACCGTTGCCGTCACTAAAAATGAATGGAAATATGTTGCCGATATGACACTCGACCTGGATAAAAATCTCCCTTCTGTGCCCTGCTATGCCCAGCAATTAGGCCAGGTATTTATGAATCTCATCATTAACGCCTCCTATGCTATCGCCGATGTGATCGATGATAAGACCAAGAAATTAGGGAACATAACAATTTCAAGTAAAAAACAGAATGACGTTATTGTAATCAGGATCACTGACTCCGGAAAAGGGATACCTGAAAATATTGTCGACAAGATATTTGATCCTTTCTTTACCACCAAGGGTATCGGTAAAGGAACGGGCCAGGGATTAGCGATTGCACGTTCGACAATTATTGATAAACACCTCGGCTCCCTGAAATGTGATAGTTCCGAAGGTGTTGGAACCACTTTTATTATTGAACTGCCACTAGCCGATACAAAAGCAGATTATCCGGAGATTGCGGCATGAACCGGATTATGTTTGTCGACGATGATCAAAATATCCTGCAAGGTATTCGCCGGATGCTGCGACCGATGCGACAAGAATGGCATCTGACTTTTACCAGCAGTGGTAAAGAGGCGCTCGATATTCTGCAAACTGAACTCTACGACGCCATTGTCTCTGATACGCGCATGCCCGGCATGAACGGCATTGAACTGTTAAGCGAGGTCAAGGAATTATATCCCAAGATGATACGCATTGGCCTGTCGGGGCATACTAACGAAGAACTTGCCTTACTCAGCACCCGAACTACGCACCAACAACTCACCAAACCTTGTGATGCAGACAAACTTAAAAATACTATTCAAAAAGCAATTAACCTGCGTACACGAGTAACACATAATGCGCTTAATCAAATCATTACTAATACAGAGTCCCTGCCCTCATTACCAAGATTGTATAAGGAAATAACGGACATTATGCAATCCGATGATGGTTCGTTAAAGAAAGTCGCTGAAATAATAGCAAAAGACATCGCGATAACAGCAAAGATCTTACAACTCGTCAACTCAGCGTTCTTCGGTCTGACCCGACATGTGAGCTCAGCTGAAGAGGCCGTAATGTATCTTGGCTACGATGTCATCAGGGGTTTATTGTTAACCATAGAACTTTTTTATAAATTTGAGCATGCAGATACTTACGGGCTTGACCTTGAGCAACTATGGGATCGAAGTTTCACCATCAGTGGTATCTCAAAGCATCTTGCCAAAGCGGCCGGCCTTGATAGTAAACTACAGGATTATGCCCAAATGGCAGGCATGCTACATGACGTTGGCATCCTGATCATGGCCGCGAATATGCCAGACGAATATAGCAAAGTCACTAAAATAAAATTAGAGACAAAACAAAATACCTGTATTGTTGAGGAAAAGATCTTTGGTTGCACACATGCCGAAGTCGGTGGAGCCTTACTGGGACTCTGGGGATTGCCAGATCCCATTTTTGAGGCTGTAAGCTATCATCATTACCCCTCACGTGCGTCAGATCAATCTCTTTCACCACTGACTATTGTGCACCTTGCCTGTCTTATGTATTGGCAAAACACAGAACAGGATTTACCCATTCCGATTGATTCTTCCTATATAGACATGCTTGGTATTCAGGAACAAATACTACTATGGCAAGAGGATGTCCGTGCTACCTTCTTCATGGGTGAAATAAATTGAACACTGCAGAAAAAATCCTGATCGTCGATGATGAAGTCAATATTCTGACCTCCATGAAACGACAGTTGCGTGGAAAATTTGTTATCGACACAGCTGAAGGGGGGCAAGAAGCCCTGGATATGATTAGCACGGAAGATCACGGGTATTTGGTCGTGATTACTGACATGAATATGCCTGGCATGAATGGACTAGAACTATTGAAATCAATCAAGTCCCAATCGCCTGATACGATCCGTATCATGCTAACCGGTAATGCTGATCAAGATACCGCTAAAAATGCAGTCAATGATGGTGAAGTATTTCGTTTTATGACAAAACCTTGCCAAAAATCCGATCTGGTTGAAGTAATAGAAGCCGCCCTTGAATGTTACCGCGACCGAAAGAAGAGCAAAAACAAGATCGAATATATGCAACAGCATGTTGAATTACTTTCAAACGAACTCTTATTTACAAAAAACTCGGACACACTTACTGCACTCCCAAATCGTACCAGCTTTGAGGCTTGTCTAAAAGACAGTATTGAAGAGGCTAAACACAATGATAAAGAGTATTCACTTTGTTACTTTGACATCGATCAATTCAGGGTAATCAATGAAGTTTGTGGTCATGATGCAGGCGACGATTTGTTACTTCAATTCGCCGATACTATACGGGAAAATATTCGTAAACGTGACATTCTGGCCCGCCTGGGTGGCGATGAGTTCGTATTATTACTCAAGGATTGCTCAAAAGAAAAATCTGGACAAATTGCACAAACGATCAAAGCAGCCATAGAAAACCTGCAATTTTTCTGGGACTCAAAAAAATACAGCGTCAGCACCAGTATTGGAATTGCTTCTAGCAATGATACTGATAGTGCTGAAGATCTTTTGAAACTCACTAGTTCTTCATGCTCCTATGCAAAATTAAAAGGGCGAAATTGTATTTATACTTATTCAGCGGAAGATGTTGGTTTCGTGCAACATAACAACGAGCTCCAATGGGTCAACAAAATCAATGAAGCATTGGATGAAGACCGTTTTCAATTATACTATCAACCAATAATACATATAGGATCCGGCAATAATGATAAATATCATTATGAGATTTTGCTCCGTATGCTTGATAAAACAGGCCATATTGTCATGCCAAACGAATTCCTGCCGACTGTCGAAAAGTATAACTTTGCACGCAAGGTCGATCGCTGGGTAATTGATAATTTATTTTGGTGGCTGAGTAATCATAGTGAACATCTTGCGAATCTTGAACTTTGCAGCATTAACCTTTCCGGTGATACGCTATCGGACGACGAGATATATAAATTCATCCTGCATCGATTTAATGAAACAGACATACCACCGGAAAAGATATGTTTTGAGGTAACCGAAACAGCGACTATTACAAATTTTGATGTCGCATTGAAATTCATCGAATCAATCAAACGTTTGGGTTGTCGTATTTCCCTAGACGATTTTGGTAGCGGTCTCTCATCCTTTGCCTATCTGAAAAAACTACCCGTTGATCATTTAAAAATAGACGGGCAATTTGTTAAAAATATCGTTCATGATCGCATTGATTATGAAATCGTCAAATCAATCAATGACATTGGCCACGCCCTGGATATGAAAATAATTGCAGAATATGTAGAAGATGAAGCGATCCTCATGAAACTGAGTGAACTCAAGGTTGATTATGCACAAGGGTATGGTATTGGTAAACCACTGCCGCTTGATGAATTCCAGGAAAATGATTTATCCAGAATTGATTTTACCCGCATGGAGGTTAATCGCAAATGATAGATAGAATTTTATTCGTAGATGATGAAGTTAATATCATCCAGGCATATCGTCGAACCTTACGGAATAAATTTAATATCCAGGGTGTGTCCAATGGTGACGACGCATTGGAATTAGTAAAAACCAATGATTATGCTGTCATTATCTCTGATATGCAGATGCCAGGTATGGACGGCGTAGAATTTCTGGCTGCTGCTAAAGAATTAAAGCCTGATATTGTTCGCATTATGTTAACAGGTAATGCCGATCTAAAAACTGCAATAGATGCTGTTAACAAAGGTGATATCTTCAGATTCCATAATAAACCTTGCCACGCAGATATACTAGAAAAAACCATTAATGATGCTCTGAAACTTTATCGCCTGATTACGGCGGAGAAAGAGTTGCTTGAAGGCACCTTGACTGGAAGCATCCAGATTCTTTCCGAATTATTGTCGCTTATTAATCCAGAAGCATTTGGACGTACTTCTCAAATCAAACAATATGTATTATCTATAGCAAAAGAAATGGGTATTAAAGAGACATGGAAACTCGAAGCCATGTCATCCCTGTCACTTATTGGTTGCATCATTTTGCCCGATGAAGCGACAAAAAAAATCTCTAGAGGGGAAGAACTTAATGCTGAAGAACGACAAATATTTGATATGCATCCATTTGTCGGCTCAGAGTTAATCAACAAAATACCACGGATGCAGGAGGTTGCCGATGGTATTAAATATCAGGAAAAATTATTTAATGGTAAGGGTATTCCATTGGATGATGTTTCCGGAAAAGAAATTCCAATCGGAGCCCGTATCTTAAAAATTGTACTTGATTACGATAGGCAAATTTCATCGGGTCAAAATAAAAATCAGGTTCTTGAATACCTGAATAATCAGTCATCTCACTATGATCCTGATGTACTTGCAACATTTCAACAATGTCTAATTGACGAAAATTACCCAATTGAGACGGTCATGATAACCAATCTCAAAGAAGGGATGTTTTTTACAGAAGACCTGTATACCAAGGATAAAATATTGGTGTTATGTAAAGGTCAGGAAACTACCCCTTCTGTTTGCAACAAATTAAATACTTTATACAAAAACAAAGTTATTTGTAGCTCAGTCAAAATTCTTAACAAAAATATAACTGATGAATCTGAATCAAATCAGGATATTACGGAAAAAGCAGCTATCACCTCCTAACTTAA
Source organism: uncultured Enterobacteriaceae bacterium (assembly GCA_964437885.1). Classification (GTDB taxonomy): domain Bacteria; phylum Pseudomonadota; class Gammaproteobacteria; order Eutrophobiales; family Eutrophobiaceae; genus UBA7359. The sequence continues at coordinate 73 of CAYTIZ010000081.1, read as the reverse complement.
AAACATAATAATTGAGATGTCTGTCGCTAATTCAATACATAATGTTGGCTTAATAGTCCTGTTAGATTAGAAT
>CAYTIZ010000080.1:4910-9690 GCA_964437885.1 uncultured Enterobacteriaceae bacterium | reverse complement strand
GAAAGATGGCATCTGACGGCGAAACAGGTGCGGCACCGGTCTTGATTAGTGGTCTTGATATCGGAATGCAATCTGTTGCTATTCCGGTACTCACCCTTTGCGCTATTATCCTGATCTCCAGTCATTATGCAGGCCTTTATGGTGTCGGTATTGCCGCTGTTGGCATGTTAAGTACTGTTGGTATCACCATGGCGATTGATGCTTACGGCCCAGTTGCAGATAACGCGGGCGGCATTGCTGAAATGGCAGGACTTGGCGAAGACACTCGTAAGATTACTGATTCTCTTGATGAAGTAGGTAATACCACAGCGGCTATCGGTAAAGGCTTTGCAATCGGTGCAGCAGCTCTCGCAGCTCTCGCATTAATCAGTGCTTATATCGAAAGAGTCTCTATGGGCGATGATAATTTTGTATTAGCTATTAACGATCCATTGGTACTAAGCGGCATGTTCCTTGGTGGCATCTTCCCATTTCTGGTGAGTGCGATGACCATGAATGCAGTTGGTGATGCAGCGGGTGACATGATTAAGGAAATCCGTCGCCAATTTAAAGAAATCCCCGGTTTGATGGAAGGTACAGCTCAACCTGATAACGGACGTTGTATTGAAATCGCAACCAATGCGGCTTTAAAACGTATGGTTGCTCCAGGTGCACTTGCCGTACTTGCTCCTGTTGTTGTCGGTTTTGCATTTGGACCAAAAGCACTTGGCGGTATGTTGGGTGGCGCACTAATCTGTTGTGTGATGATGGCATTATTCATGGCCAACGCTGGTGGCGCCTGGGACAACGCTAAAAAATATGTTGAAAAGGGCAACCTCGGCGGCAAAGGCTCCGATGTCCATGCCGCCGTTGTTGTTGGCGATACCGTTGGCGATCCATTAAAGGATACCTCTGGCCCTTCGATGAATATTTTGATCAATGTGATGGCGATTGTGAGCTTGGTAATTGCACCGTTACTTGTTTAGTTCATACATCATTTAGAAGTACGAGAAAGCCATGTCATTACGACATGGCTTTTTTTATTTACAGGGATGTAATGTATATCGTTTGTGCAGGAGCACACAAATGATGATGTTCATGGAATGAACTGGTCGATAATTGCTCCTCGGCTTTAGCTTCCTGCGTCGCTCTACCTCCGCCATCCATGGAGTCGTGCATTATCGACACTTCCGCCATCCATGGCGGGCGCATGGACGCGCAGAAGCAGCGATTTACAGGGACTATTAGAATTTTTGCTCCAAGCAAATTCTAAATACCTACATCCATGTAGGCAATGTCGCTACTAACGGGTAACTATAATTGCACCTTCTACCTTATAGAATTAATCTCTCCTAATGGCTGACAGTACTGGCTTTCCGCCCATTGCAAAATCCGATGCAACAATACTTATCCTCGGCTCCATGCCGGGACAAAAGTCACTTAATAAAAATCAATACTATGCTCATCCAAGAAATAGTTTTTAGCCAATCATGACTCAGTTGTTTAATACAAGCACAGATTTAACTTATGAACAGCGCAAACAATTTCTAGTTGATAATAAAATTGCATTATGGGATGTATTACGAAGTTGCTACCGCGAAGGCAGCCTGGATTCAGACATTGATCACTCTACAATTGAAGCTAACGATTTTGATACGTTCTTTAACAAGCACTCTAAAATAAAAGCAGTTTTCTTTAATGGCACTAAGGCGCAACAGCTTTTTAATAAAGAAGCATTAAATAGCTTGCAACAACATAAATCTTTAAAATACTACAAACTACCTTCTACCAGCCCAGCACATGCCGCAATGAGCAAAGAAGAAAAATTATTGAAGTGGGAAATTATAAAAGAGCTGATTTAACGCTTATTTTTCTTTCGAACTTGCCACCATATCTGCCAAACGTTTACCAAGAATATAACTGATATTGAAATTTAGTTTGGCAACAATATTCGGGAAAAATTTCAGATCTTTTTGCATACGTTCATAATCAAAACGTAATGCTGATACATTCTCTGTTGCGACAACGTCTGCGGTTCTTTCAGTTTCGCGAATATAACCAATCTCGCCAAATATTTGCCCCGGCTTTAATATAGCCAGGGAACGTGATTCACCATTATCTTTTCTGATGACCTCTGCTTCGCCTGAAAGAATCAGATACATATCACGACCTATCGTATCTTGCTCTACTAATAGATCTCCTTTATTAAATTCATGTAGCTCTGAAATCAAGATTGCTTTCCGACGCTGATAGTCTGTCATATTTTTCAGCAGGGGACTGCCATCAAGTACTTCACGATCAACAGACATGGCAAGTATCTGGTAAAGACCAACAAGGCGGACACGCGCCATAATGATTGGCGTAATTAAAAGATTGGCAAAGATAGAAAATAACATAGTTGCCGCAGCCAATGCACCAAACTGAGCAACGATAGTAAAGTTTGAAAAAATTAAAACACCAAAACCGAGCGCGAGTGCAATACTGGAAATTATAAGTGGCGTTGCTTCTTCGCGTACGGCTATATTTACTGCTTCAACATAATCTGAAGTATGACGACAAAGTTCATTGTAACGCGCCAATAAATGAATCGTGCCATCAATGGCAATACCAATCGCAATTACTGCGACCATTGCTGTACCTGGGTTTAGTGGAATATCAAAATAACCCATGATGCCAAACATTAGAGTGATAGGGATGATTGCCGGCACTAAAGCGATGAAGCCACCCTTAAAAGAAGTAAACATCGCAGACATGATCAAAAAGATTAACGTCATCAATACAGCCAACGCTTTTACCTGCGCCACCATCAAGCTTTCAGCAGCATGATTCACCATCAGGTTCTCGCTAACGATGTAGGACTTCATGCCCGGGCCAACGATTTGCTCCATAACTTCTTCCAGTTCATTAATATATTTATTAAGCGTGTGCGAATCCGTGATATTATGTCTAACAACAATGTTGGCACGCCTGTAATCATGACTAACATAGCTATCCAAATCACTACGATGAAAAAACATTAAATACTGCGCAATCAGTTTTCGTGTTTCCGGGATAGAATCTTCAATACCACTGCTACGAAACTCCCGGTTTATAAACTTTAGATGATCAGCTAAAGATATACTGCGATCATAAACGCCCTGCTTATCAAGAAAGTGCTGTATATCAGATAGCTTTTGAATATTTTTCGGTTGTTGAAATGCTTTTGCCTGCTTCGACTCCAGCGATATAAAAAATATTTTTACTCCGGCAAGATCTTCATGTATGCGTTTGACATCTTGTATTAATGGACGATCACTTTGAAAATACGAGAGCGGATCATTGGTAACATAAAGCTTCGATGCCTGCATGACAAAAAAGACGCACATCGCTGCAGTCAGTACCAGTGTCGATAACGGGAAATGGTCCTGAGAATATCTGAATAAACGCATAACACGATTTGGCATGCTGTTCGTTTCTTTATTTTTAACAAGACTGGTATTTTTATCCGGACCAAACAAGGACAACATTAAAGGCAACACCAACACGGTAATAAAACCATTTGCCAACATGGCAAAGGTTGCTGCAATTGAAAAGTGCTGAATTAAGCCGATATTACTGAAAAGATTACTGGCAAAACCCAGCGCTGTGGTTAATACGGTTAGCACTAATGGTAAACCAATATGTTTTGCCATGTATTTAACCGCGTGCTGTCGAGCATCTCCTTCAGCATCCTCATCCAGACCACGTAAAAATGCTGCCATCAAATGTGTATCTTCAGTCGATCCAATCACAATGATCAATGAAGGTATCATTGCGCTTAGAATATTTAGCGGTATACCTACCCAGCCTAATAGACCAAATGTCCAGATGATTGTAATTAATGAGGTGACCAACGGCACCATCGCCGACAACCAGCTACGCATAAATATCAAAATGGAAAAAACCAGAATGATTGCTGATAACGGGCCGAGCAACATAAAGTCTTCTTGCAGACTTTGTTTTAATTCAGCATTAATTCTGGGCGGGCCCACTTGAGTAATGTATTCAAACTCTGATCGATGACTGTCGATTTGATCTTCCATCGCCTGATAAATAAGTCGATTAAAATTATTTCTATCATCATCATCCGCAACAGAAACAAGCATTGAAGTAACATCGCCAGCATCAGAGAAAAAATTACCCCGGTACAAGGGGTTAGCCAAAGCACTTTCTTTTGCGCTTAATGCTTCTTCTTCGGTCTTCGGTGCTGACCGCAGTACTGGCCGCGAAACAATTTTGCCATCTACACCATGAATAGTATGCAGGCTAAACAAACTATCAACACGAGTAACGCCCTCAATCTTTTCAATCGCCAGATGTAATTGTTCAAGCCGTGTTAATTTTTCAGGTGTCCACAGATTTTTGTCCTTGATATAGATGATGGTTTTATTATCAGTACCAAATTCTCCCTTTACTTTTTGATAAATTACACGAGCAGGGTCATCAGTGGGGATCAAACTATCTATGCCTGTATCAATCTCTAGTCGTTGTAACCCTATGGCGGCAAGCAGTGTAACAATTAGTAAAAACACCGTTACAGGAAGACGATGTTTGTAACCCAACATACACGCTTGCACTATCATTCTATAATTTCCTCACTTTCTTCTTCTGTCATTTGCAAGTCGTCAATATCCAACTTCTTTTCCTTAACAGGCTCAACATATGGATAATTTTCATATAGCCATTCCGCAGTAAATACTTCAGCAGGAACATAATCGTGTGAAAAAACACGTCGAGATATCTTTATCAATGATTGATGCTGTTCTTTTTTATCTTCCATAAG
>CAYTIZ010000080.1:0-4890 GCA_964437885.1 uncultured Enterobacteriaceae bacterium | reverse complement strand
ATATCATGGTAACTCTGTATGCGGGAAAGTCGACCCTGCTTATCAAAATGATGCGTTAGAGTAATATATAAATTATCCTGTCGAATAAAGTGTCGTCGTAAAATTTGTTTTTCATCCAACTGATCGCGTGCTTTGTAAACATCCAGTATGAAATATTTAATACTCTCAATTTCCCTATCATCACGACGCGCATAATAATGATCCGACAATATTTCGCCAGTCAGGTTCTCTACAGTAAAATCGGTGCCAAGAAAATTATCATTACTACCTTCACCGGCGCTTTCAATAAGCTGCTCCCCAAACGCTGGCAGATAAATATATTTACTGGTATTGCCATCAGCATCACGATTAGCTAATAAAGCCACGCCTTTTACTTCCTGCGGGTAATCAAACAATAATAAAAATTTTACTGAGCCATCTTCTTCTACTCTTGAATAACGCTTGGCCTTGCGCGTGTCACGATCACCATGCCTGTCTTCCATAACCATGAATTGTTCTTCATAAATATAAGGAAATTGCTGGTGCCGCTTTTGTACTTCTTCCATTATTTCTGCACCACTAGCCTCAATGCTTATAGAGCCGACGCTCTCTTGCATAAATAAAGAGGACGTCAACAACACAAACAAAGCGGCCTGAGATTGATGAGATAATGGTTTCATTACTTTCGTTTTGATTAATTTTGACTAAGTTGTTTATTTAAATTAATTTTCCTGAGCAATAATTGTGTCGGCAATGCGTTCACTAAGTTCGCCGTATAATTGCCGCATCGCCGATATCATTTGATCGTAATTTTCTCCTTCAATAATCTCTTTGCTTTGCAAGTCTGCACTAAACACACCTAGTGATTGTGATTGGGTGCCGCTAGTAAGCTGCCACCGCGCAATAAGCTTTACCCTGTTATCAATATCCCGTTCAAATTGCTCAATATGAATCTGAACTCGATAATCCGGCAAAGATGATGAACGGTTTAAAGGTGTGCCAACATCAATCGTTGATAACAACCTCGACAGGTTTCTTGCCACACTACGTAACAAGTTCTTACGTAAATTTTCGCCCCACTGGTTATCGTCTGAAAATTCAAGTCGACTTTCACTGCTGCGCGATGCAATTTGAAAACGCTCCAGATACTGAGGAATATGCAGATCAAGTATCTCTATACTGAGAGGCCTGACTGCTTTAATAGATTCGCTCGGATACTCCACTGGCTCAACCAGATAATAACGTGTTGGCGTTGTCGCGCCGCCGCCCAGACAAGCACTTAATAGGCTTGCGACAAATAACAAAATAATTAATTTGCATCCAGAGTTCCACATAATCATTATTCTCCTTTGGCCTTTCTACCCTTGCCAAAAATCAAAGCCTGCGGGTCACGTTCTAATGTATCGACTAATGAGCGAATAGAACGTGCCGTCTCTTCAAGTTCGCCGGTTAATTTGATCAAATTATATTGAGCCGGTGAATTCGGTTCCAATATATTGTTCGTTTTGCCCAAAGTGACGGTTAAACTTTCCAGAGCAAGATGACCGGCATTAATTGCCTCTTGTATATTAGACGCGTCTACTTTCTGCATGATGTTTTTGAAATTACTCAATGAAATTTGCAGATCTTCTATTGCCGCAGGAATACCTGGCATTGTAATCAACGCGTTTGCATTACTTATTGTTTTATCTGCAATGAGTAATGTTTTGTCAGCATTTTTAATTGTTTCAAGTAATACAGATGAGATTTCATTAATATCAATGGCATTGAGCTTGGCCAATAAATTTTCAGCTGACTGAGTAATTGCGCCAAAATTTGCTGTTGCCAAAGTGGGTAACTCGGGAAAAGAGGCTTCTTCACCACTAATATTAATTGGAGAATTTGGATGCATATCCAGTTCAACATATAATTGGCTAGTTAACAGGCTACCTGTTTGCAGACGCGCTCTGAGTCCTCGTTCTACCAATTTATTCAATGTGTTGTAAGACGAGCTTGCATCCTCATTACCACGCTCAATAATTCTTTGTAGTTCAATCTCGATTAATACCGGAATACGGAATGACGTATCTTCACTATCAAACTCAAGCCTGACATCCAGCACCGAGCCCACTTTAATGCCCTTGAATTCAACCGGCGCACCAATACTCAGACCACGTACAGAACTATCAAAGAACATTATAAACTTGAGCTTTCTGGTATAGGAACGTTCCTGAATAGCTTCAAAACTCTCATGCAGAGTGAACACCAGATTATCAACCTCGGAGGTTGCCTGCTCCAGAGTCTCCGGTGTATTAAATGCGATACCACCAAACATCATTGACCGAATAGATGCGGTTTGTACTTTAAAACCGTCAGCACCCATAGACACATTAATACCACTCACATTCCAGAAATAGGTATTACCACGGATAAGTTGATCGAAAGGATCTTTGATAAAAGCATGAACATAGACACTCTTACGATCATTGCCCAGCTCATACCCAAGAACTTCACCGGCAAGCAAACCCTGATAGTAAATTGGCGAACCCACGTCAACTGAGCCAAGCTTTTGTGTTACCAGCACGATCTCCTGACCCTGCTCATCGGCTTTAACAACCGGTTGTTCTTCCAAACCAACGAAATGTCGCTGTTGCGCACCTGGGCCAGGTTCGATTTCAATATAAGCACCCGATATTAAGGTACTCAAGCCGGAAGCTCCCTGTAAACTGAGTTTCGGCTTAACCACCCAGAAATGAGTACTTCGACGTAAAAATTTCTCCGATCCCTTGCTGAATTCAGCTGTCAGGATAACGTGGGAAAAATCATCACTGAATTTAATTTGTTCAATAGTGCCTATATCAACATTCTTGTATTTAATCCTGGTTTTGCCTACCTCAATGCCTTCTGCAGTCTTGAAGCTGATAGTAACCTGAGGACCCTGTTCGGATAAGGTTTTCACGATCAGCCAACCGCCTACCAACAACGTAATAAATGGAATTATCCAGACGATAGAAGGACCGGATCGTTTACTAACTTGTGGGCTTGAGATTTCCATTTCCTATACCCGTGATACTTGGAAAGGAATATTTAGACGACTCCATGTATGGAGGAGGTAGAGCGACGCACGACCCCAAGGATGGGGGAGGTAGAATTGCGTCTGGAACAGCAATCGAGGAAGCCAGAGCCGAGTGCGTCTGTTTTCATTCAGGACAGAGCTTACTCGTTCCCGACGTAAGCTAAGTACCTGCGTCCTACAGGCAAGGGGCGAGCGCATGAATGCGCAAAAGCGGCCTATGGATATTACATTTTCAGGTATCATGGGTATCTATCTTATTGTTCTTTTTCTCTAACATTATCCCATATCAGGCGCGAATCAAAACTTTGTGCGGCGAACATGGTAATAACGACAACACCGGCAAAAAAGATTGCACCAATTCCCGGACGTATGGTTGATAACGCATCCAGACTGACCAAAGCAGAGAGCAAGCCAACCAGAAAAATATCTACCATTGACCACGCACCAACTACCTCCGTCACACGATAAAGCAAAGTGCGATCACGAGGACGCCAAACAGATTTATTTTGCACGCTGATTAATAAAAAACTCAGGGTAATTAATTTCGTAACCGGAATAACCATACTGGCGACAAAAACGATCAAGGCCAAGCCCCACATACCGGACTCTATTAAATGCAGAATGCCACTCATTATTGTATTTGGCTCACCCTGACCAAAACGTATCACCGTCATTACCGGGTAAATATTGGCTGGGATTAACAATACAACAGCTGCTGCCAGCAACGCCCAGGTTGTTTCTATGCTGTTCTTTTTTCTGAAGTGCAATGACGAATCACATCGAGAACAATGTTGCTGCTCGTCTGAATCTAAACTAAGAAAACCACAAGTATGGCAATTCAGAATTTTTTTGTTTGCCGCCTCATCACTGGATAAATCCAATGATGAATGTCCCGTTAACAACCATAATTCATGAGGATTAAAACTTGCCCGTGCCGCAGTATAAACAATAAGCAATAAAGCCAGGGCAACCAGAGCAGGACCAAAAATCACATTGGCCAGATCTTGTAATTTAACGATGCCAATCAGTACTACCAACATAAACACACCTATCAGACTCCAGGGCAGTATTGCGTTAACCATGCGATACACCATACCCATACGTGGAGCAACTTTGCCGAGACTCGCAGGAACAAGTAAATAAAGCATGCCAACAATCACTACTAACGGAAACAAGATACTGGTCACAAAGATAAGTATGCCCAGTTCACCCATGCCCATCTCATACATTGCCCAGCCGCTGGAAAATAAAATATTCTCGACAACGCGCCCTCCCAGCTCCAGAGATAAAAAAGGAAACGTATTGGCAATAATAAAAAGCATTAGTGCTGTAAAATACAGTGCTAAACTGCGATTTATTGAATCGGGGGTATGTCGATAAAGTAAATTCCCGCAATACAAGCAGTTGGCTTTTGCCCCCACAGGAATCAATTCATAATGATGAAGATGATCGCACTCGTGACAGGCGATGATTTCCCCGATTAAACTATCAGCCATCTGTTATTCCGGATTAAGTAATTTCTTATTATTTGGTATAGCGCTCTCAGGCAACTCCCTTTTTAACTCCTGAGAATGACAATTATAGCTGATTACCAAGCTTATTTTCTGCGGCAATTACAAATTGGAGAATCTTATTTACTGTATTGAGAAATACTAAATTAGATATACAAATTAATTACTTATAAACTTTGCACAAGTAATATGGTACAACGCACCAGCAAACTCAAGTCGAAGAGATCTTGCCATCCCTGCCCTGCCCGTGATTAATTTCCCACAAGCTTAACAGCGGAAGAATCATAAATTAAAAACCTGACTCTAGTTGTTCTGTACTCAACCAATTCGTGTAGAAATAGCAGG
>CAYTIZ010000079.1:0-9743 GCA_964437885.1 uncultured Enterobacteriaceae bacterium | reverse complement strand
AGTAGAACGTAACAAATAACGACCATTCTCTATCGCACGCATTCTTGCAATCTGTAGGTGTTGATGCGGTGCCATAGAGTCACCAAACCAGGCATCATTACTGACGTTAATTAATATATTGGCATCTGGCAGGGACTGTCTGATTTCAGTGCCATATGCATCTTCATAACAAATACTCATGCCAAAAACAGCTTTATCTGTTTCTAGTATTTTTTGTTTGCTATCTCCAGATGAAAAATCAGACATTGGAATTCTCAGGAAGAGTAGAAATTCGTTAAGTAAAGATTTAAAAGGCAGATATTCACCAAAAGGGACAAGGTGATGTTTGTTATAGAATCGATGCTCATCATCCATAAGTAAAATGCTATTAAAGTATTTATTGGTAGATTGATCTTTATTTACAATGCCGCTCATAAACAAGGTATTAGCTTGTCGTTGTTTTTGTGCTATTCGATTAATGAAATCCTCAGCATTATGATAATACGAAGGTATGGCCGTTTCTGGCCAAATAATCAGGTCAGATGACCAATAGGGCTCGCTTAAACTGGAATATATTTCGTAGGTTTTTTCTCGATATTCCGGTTTCCACTTTATCTTTTGTGCTATTGCTCCCTGGACTAAAGTAATACTGAGTTCTTCCCCGGTTTCGTCTGTCCAGTTGATATCATCTAATATGAAAGAAGATATCGAGATCAGAATGACTACAGCAATAGCAGTAATGCGTTGTTTTAAGTTTCCTCTAATTAGAATGGTTATTGCCATTGCAAAAAAGCAAACAATAAAACTCAAGCCGTAATCACCAATGACCGGTACAAAGCTGACAAAGATACTATCAGTTTGGCTGGTGCCGATGTTTAACCACGGAAATCCGGTTAATACCCATCCGCGAGACCATTCAGTAAATAGCCATAATGCAGGAACAGCAATAATATAAAAATCTTTAAAGAATCGAATGGCAAGGTAGCCACACAGCGCCGGATAGAGTGAAATAAAAGCGATCAGTAGATATGTAAAGAAAAATGCACCAATGATATTCATGCCACCGAATAAATTGATACTTATATGTAGCCAGTTAACACCTATACCAAACATAGCAAAACCAAATAAATATCCGAGGATAAATGTCTCACGTTTGGATTCTGTTTCAGACCAAAGATAAAAGAGAGTACTTAGAGAAATTATAGTAAGAAAATAAAAATTAAATGGCGCAAAAGCAAAAGGGACTAATCCCCCTGCTACAATGGCACAACATCTTCTCGCAAATAAATTTTCTGGTAATAAACTCATTATTGCCAGATTGTCCCTCTTTAGTCTTCTTCAGTTATTTCTTCAGCCGATGGCTCTTCGACGATACGAGTAAAGAGTACCTGATGAACACGTCGTTTGTCTGCACGAATTACTTTCATATTAAAGCCTTCGTGATCGATAGATTCACCACGCTTTGGCAAATGTCCAAAAGCATTAATAACTAAACCACCAACAGTGTCGTATTCATCGTCATCAATATCCGTATTAAAATAATCATTAAATTCATCAATTGGTGTTAAAGCCTTAATTGTATAGCGCTCATTGTCATGAGAGTTGATATTAATTTCATCTTCTTCAAGATCGTGTTCATCCTCAATTTCACCGATGATTTCCTCAATAACATCTTCAATCGTAACCAGACCGGCAACACCAGTGTATTCATCTATAACAATTGCCATGTGGTTGCGACTAGTACGAAATTCTCTTAGCAGAACATTAAGCCGCTTACTTTCGGGAATAAAAACAGTCGCGCGCATAACGTCCTTGATGTCAAAATCTTTATCAGCGTCTGCGTAATAATGTAATAAATCTTTGGCTAACAAAATACCTACGATTTCATCGTTGGATTCACCAACAACAGGGAAACGTGAATGGCCGGATTCAACCACGACGGAAAGAATGTCTTCTGGTTCAGCATTGTTCTCGATAACAATCATTTGCACACGCGGAATCATGATATCGCGTACTTGAATTTCAGAGACTTGTAATGCGCCTTCAATCATCAATAAGGCATCAGGATCCAGTAAATTGCGATGCTCAGAATTTCTTAATATTTCAATCAAAGCATCACGGTCTTCAGGCTCACGAGAAAATAAACTGGCGAAACGTTTTAGCCATTTACCATAGTTAATTTTTTTATCTTCAGCCATTATGTTGACTCTGTTTCATATGGATTTTTATAGCCTATTTCTTTTAAGATATGAATTTCTTTTGTTTCCATGACATTGGTTTCTTCATCAGATTCATGGTCATATCCCTGCAAATGCAAGATGCCATGAATAATTAAATGAGCCCAGTGTGCCTCACTACTTTTTCCTTGATCTTTTGCCTCTAGTTCAACTATTGGCGCACAAATAACAATGTCACCTAACAAATTTGGCGCCTGCTCAATTACCTCACCAACAGGAAAAGATAATACATTTGTTGCTGAATCTTTTTTTCGCCATTCTTTATTAAGTTTTTGACCTTCATCTATATTAACAATTCTTAGAGTGATTTCAGCTTCTTTATGCTGTTTATCCAGTGCTTGTTCTGCCCATTTAATAATTAATTCATTTTTTGGAAGAGTGTCACAGCCAGAAACATTTTGTATGTCCATATTCATGCCCATATTGAGCCGTTAATCTTTAAGTGAACTCTGTTCATGCTTCTCGTAAGCATTCAGGATACGTGCCACTAATGGGTGCCGAACAACATCTCTCGATTTAAAAAAGGTGAAACTGATTTCTTTTTCCTCATTTAGTATATCGATAACATGTCGCAGGCCAGATGGTTTGCTCGAAGGTAGATCAATTTGAGTAATATCTCCGGTAATAATGGCAGTAGAGTTAAATCCGATACGAGTCAGGAACATTTTCATTTGTTCGATAGTTGTATTTTGTGCTTCATCAAGAATAATGAATGCTTCATTGAGTGTTCTGCCTCGCATGAATGCCAGCGGCGCAACTTCAATAACATTACGTTCAATTAGTTTTGAAACTTTTTCAAAACCCAACATTTCATATAATGCATCATAAAGTGGTCGTAAATAAGGGTCGATTTTTTGTACCATGTCTCCCGGTAAAAATCCCAATTTCTCACCTGCTTCAACGGCCGGTCTTACCAAAACCAGCCTACGGGCACGATCCTGTTCCATAGCGGCTACTGCACATGCAACGGCAAGATAAGTTTTTCCTGTGCCAGCAGGACCAATACCAAAATTAACATCGTGTGTTTTTATGTTTGCCAGGTACTTTTTTTGATTAGGCGTGCGACCACGAATAATGCCGCGTTTAGTTTTGATAGATACTTCATCACTAATATCTTCTTCTAGCTCATCTTCAAGGTTGAAGCTTTGTAAATAAAGATGCACGCGTTCTGTTGAAAGTGGCTCGGTCTCTGTCGACGCATACATTTTTTTTAAAATAGTTTCAGTAAGTTCGATTAATTTTAAATCGCCACTAAGATGAAAATTATTGCCTCGATTATTAATTTCTACACCAATATAACGTTCAACTTGTCGCAAGTGTTTATCCAATGGGCCACACAGGTTTGACAAGCGTTGATTATCAGCTGGCTCAAGTAATAAATCGTTTGAAGTTGTAGCGTTAATAGTTGTTTAAAATACGAATGAATTAGAGGTTGGCAGCTTGATCCAGCTGATCAGGAGATACTGATTCAGATAATGAGCCTCGTAGAGAATTTGGTAATGCTTCTGTAATTTCAATATCAACAAAACCACCTATCAAATCTTTCGCCCCCCTAAAATTTACAACGCGATTATTTTCTGTTCTTCCGCGAAGTGCGTCCGGATCTTTCTTAGATTGTCCTTCTACAAGTATAGTCTGTATTGAACCAACCATAGCCACGCTGATTTTCATTGCTTTCTGGCTTATACGGGTTTGTAAAATTGATAGACGTTCTTTCTTGGTTTGCATTGGCGTGTCGTCTGGAAGATTAGAAGCAGGGGTTCCCGGACGTTGGCTATAAACAAAACTAAAAGAATGATCAAAGCCAATATCATTAATTAAGTTCATTGTATCTTCGAAGTCTTTATCAGTTTCCCCAGGGAAACCAATAATAAAATCAGAAGACATGCTCAGGTTTGGTCTTATTGCACGTATGCGTTTGATTTTGCTTTTATATTCAAGCCGTGTATGACCGCGTTTCATCAATGCCAGAATGCGGTCTGAACCGCTTTGTACCGGCAAATGTAAATGACTGACCAATTCCGGTACACGGGCATAGACTTCAATCAGACTATCTGAAAATTCTAGCGGATGTGACGTTGTAAAGCGGATGCGATCAATGCCATCAATAGCCGCGACATATTCAATTAGTAGAGCAAGATCTGCAATATTTCCATCATGCATCATGCCACGATAAGCATTTACATTTTGTCCAAGTAGATTAACTTCACGTACACCTTGCTCGGCTAGCTCCACAACTTCAGTAATAACGCCATCAAAAGGTCGGCTTACTTCTTCGCCACGAGTATAAGGCACAACACAAAAACTGCAATATTTACTACAACCTTCCATGATAGAAACAAAGGCACTGGGGCCATCTGCTTTTGGGCTGGGAAGGTGATCGAATTTTTCAATTTCGGGAAATGAAATATCGATAATTGGTTTTCGATTTTTCATTGTATCGGAATACATTTCAGGAAGCCGATGCAGTGTTTGTGGCCCGAAGACTATATCGACAAAAGGAGCACGTTCGAGAATTGCAGGACCTTCCTGACTGGCAACACAGCCACCAACACCAATAACCAAATCAGGATTAGCTTCTTTAAACGCTCGCCAACGGCCAAGCTGAGAAAATACTTTTTCCTGAGCTTTTTCTCTAATTGAGCAAGTGTTCAACAGAATTAAATCGGCTTCAGCAGCATCCTTGGTTACGGTCATATTATGAGCAGCCTGAAGCGCATCCAGCATTCTGGCTGAATCGTATTCATTCATTTGGCAGCCTTGCGTAGTTATGAAAAGCTTTTTACTCATTAAAATATGCTGATTGTGAAAAAAGGGAGGTTAAATTACATGTTATACAGGCTGATATCCAGCCAAAAAGTACAAAAATAGTAAAGGAAGCTATGATTAAGTCATGAATCGACATCTTGCGATTAAACCATCCTGATTCCTTACCTACGTCTTGTAGGCAATAGCCCTGCTATTACGTGTATTTCACGCCGATTAAGTCTTTCCTTTGACTTTTGCCAGTTCAGCTTCAATTTGTTTAAGTTTTTCCCTGATTTGGTCGCGTTCTCGTCCAACTTCTGCAGTTTCAGCCAGAGCCTCATATGCAGATATTTCAGCATGTTCGGCTCGAGCAATTAGTTCCTGGCGTTGCTTACTCAGTTCGACTTCACGTTTGTTTGGGCCAAATAGGCTGCGAAATAATTTTACGATATTGTTGTTGTCAGGTTCATCATGGCTGGCAGTAAAAAGGGTGTCTGATCCGCCATCAGTAAAATCAGCAAATTCCGGGTTTGATAAAAATTCCTGCAATTGTGCTTGTAATGATGAGGCAAGGGAACTCAGTGATTGATCCAGTTCTTCATGTTTCAGAATAGAATCAACAAGTAATTTAAATTGTCGTGCTTCTTGATAGCCGTTAATATCTGTTTCAAATTCTATTTTCATATGAGTGTGGTCGTTTCCATACTAATACCCATGATACCTGAAAATGCAATATCCATAGCACGCCTGTTTTCTTCCATGGCAGCGTTGTTCCTCTTTGCAGGGAGTGACCATGCGGCATCGTCGCGCCTTGCCCTGAATGAAAACAGACACACTCTGAACATTGTATTTCCAAGTATCATGGGTATATTCAAAGCATAATTGCTCTATAACTTAAGTCAAGCAGCGACATTAAAACTATGCAGATATATAAAAGATTCTACATTACATTGGTTTTATGCTTCTTGTGTCCCTCAGTAAATGCAGAGATGGAAACCTTACGTCTCGCTATTACAACGACGACTGAAGATTCAGGGTTGATGGCTGTACTGAATCCTGTTTTTGAAAACGAACAAAATGTAAAGATTAATGTTATTACTGTGGGTTCTGGGCAAGCCTTACGTTTGGGCGAACAAGGTGATGTAGATGTGTTGCTAACGCATGCACCAGAAGATGAAAAACAATTTATAAAGTCAGGTTATGGATTAAAGCGATATCCAGTTATGCATAATGACTTTATTCTGGTCGGTCCAGCTGATGATCCGGCAGAGATACAGAAAGCTAACTCACTGTCAGTAGCATTTAATAATTTATTTATTTCTGGCAATAAGTTTATTTCAAGAGGAGATGATTCAGGCACGCATAAAAAAGAATTGGCAATATGGAGAGAAAACAATCTTATTCCTGAAGGTGATGGATCTAAAAAAAATTGGTATGTGCAAGCCGGAATGGGAATGGGCTCAGTTTTATTGTTGGCTAATGAACGACAAGCTTATACTTTAACTGATCGCGGAACCTATCTTGCATTTAAAGAACGACTCAATCTAGATATACATTATCAAGGAGGCTCATTCCTACATAACCCCTA
Organism: uncultured Enterobacteriaceae bacterium; assembly: GCA_964437885.1. Classification (GTDB taxonomy): domain Bacteria; phylum Pseudomonadota; class Gammaproteobacteria; order Eutrophobiales; family Eutrophobiaceae; genus UBA7359. The sequence continues at coordinate 3,191 of CAYTIZ010000079.1, read as the reverse complement.
TCATGTTATTGCAATAAACCCGAAAAAACACGATCACGTTAATAATGCACTTGCAGAAAAATATATTGCTTTTATTACCGGTGAGAAAGCACAAAAAATAATTGATGATTATAAATTTCATGGGGAACAATTATTTCACCCTGAATATTTAGTCGAAGAAGTTTCTGTAGAAAAAAAATCAGAAAAGATGAGAAAAAGTTTTTTTCTTGATGCGGTAATTTCTTCTTTTAATCTAATTGTTAATTTTGACCGATCTTTATTTTATGTTGTCTGGACATCATTAAAAATTTCTTTAATCGCCGTATTAATAGCGGTCTTATTCAGTCTTCCGCTAGGCATTGCTGTTGCACTAAATAATTTCACTGGAAAAAACTTTTTACTGACTTTCCTGAATACTTTAATGGCATTGCCCACTGTGGTTGTTGGTCTATTGTTATATGGCATATTAAATCGTCAGGGTCTGTTTGGTGAATTGGGGTTGTTGTATACGCCTACGGCAATGGTTATTGGCCAATGTGTTTTGATTATTCCTATTATATGGAATCTGTGTATAGCCGCGGTCAATAGCGCTGATCCAAGATTAGTAAAAACCTGTTCTTCTCTGGGAGCGAGTCATTTTCAACGTGGCATTATTTATATGAGTGAGGTTCGTTTTGCCTTAATTGCTGCTGTTGTTGCTGGCTTTGGGCGTGCTATTGGTGAAGTGGGCATTGCCATGATGTTGGGTGGCAATATTGATGGTTATACGCGCACAATGACAACGGCGATTGCACTGGAAACAAGCAAGGGTGAATTTGAATTTGCATTGGCACTCGGTTTTATGTTGTTACTGGTTGCTTTCATTGTCAATATGGTGCTTCAACAATTTCAGTTAAAAATAAAATGACAAATTTGTATCAATTAAAAAATATTACATTTAATTATGGTGCAGACTTTAGTTTGTCTGATATTAATATTGATATAAATAAGTCAAATATAATTTCTATTGTTGGCCCGAATGGATCAGGTAAAACCAGTTTGCTAAATATTCTTTCATTTTTATATTTGCCTCATGCGGGTGCTCTTATATATAAAGATGAAGAGTTAAACAAGACGAACATAGTGCAGTTTAAAAAAACAGTGGGTTATATTCAGCAAAACCCCTATCTATTGAGAGGCACTGTCTTTAAGAATATTGAACTTGGTTTGAAATTAAAACATGTCGATAAGGAAATACGCGTAAAGAAAGTTTTTGAAATAATGAAGTTGTTAGGTATTGCCGAATTGTCTGAGCGATCATCACGTTCATTGTCTGGTGGAGAAGCTCAAAAAGTGGCCATAGCTCAGGTGCTTGTTTTGGAACCCGAAGTTTTGATATTGGATGAACCCTTTACCTATCTTGATAAAAAATCAATTCGAGATATAGAACACATCGTTATTGCTTTAAAGAGCGAGTTGAAAAAAACGGTTATTTTTACGACACACAATCAGATACAGGCACAATGCTTGGCGGATGATATTTATAGTGTTGTTAAAGGTAAAGTATTTGAAGCGCATTTGGTTAATCTTTTTAATGGTGTTCTTGATTCGAAAGACAATACATTCAATACAGGTAAATTATTAATAAGTATTCCTGATGGTACAGAGCAGGCAGAACATATTGCGATAGATCCAAAGCAGATTGTCTTATCGAAAGACAAGCTTGATTCCAGTATGCAAAATAGTTTCTCTGGAAAAATTACCGGAATGAACGAAGAAAATGGGCAAATCAAGCTAAGCATTAATGTTGGTGAACTAATTCAGTCCACTATTACACATAAAGCATTGAAAAAATTGAAATTATCTATCGGTAGTGATGTGTGGATTAGCTTTAAAAGTTCATCAATACTGATATTCTAAAGGAGTCATTCGGGCTTTTCCTCAGTAGAATAATTCTGAGTCAGACAGACTCCTTAATATAAAAAAATAATATTGGTGATTGTATGGAAGAAGAACTGGAAACAATTCAAAAGGCAGCAGATTTAGCAAGCGAAATTGCTATTAACTACGGATTTCAATTTTTTGCCGCACTCGTTATCCTGATTATTGGTTGGCAGGTGTCCCGCTGGGTTGCATCTCTGGTATTAAGGCTATGTGACCGTCTGAGCCTTGATCCCACGCTTGCAAAATTCTTTGCAGGTCTTGTAAAGACTATCGTTCTTGCTTTTGTTTTTATTATTGCGCTGGGAAAATTTGGTATTAGTATCGCACCTTTTATAGCGGCTCTGGGAGCTGTTGTTTTTGGTAGTACTCTGGCATTACAAGGATCTATTTCAAATTATGGTGCCGGCTTAACAATAATTCTCACGCGTCCGTTTGTTGTTGGAGACACCATACGCATAAATGACGTTATCGGTATCGTTGAAGAGATTAAATTGGCCTACACATTGTTAAGCAATGAAGATGGAGAACAGATTACAGTCCCGAATAATCGGGTTATCGGCGAGGTGATATACAATTCATCAGCAAATTTAATTGTCGAACAAACAATTACAATTAGTTATGACGATGATCCTGAAAAAGTAATTCGAATTATTCTTGAACAATTAGAAAAAAATAATGATGTTGTATCAGAACCTCATGTTCAGGTAGGGATTGAACAATTTTCAAAATTTGGTATTGAGCTAGGTATTCGTTACTGGATTCCAACAAATAAATATTTTGAATTGAAATATAATATTAACAAGCATATTTATGCTGCCCTACAGTTGGCTAATATTACTTATGCTAAGCAATCTATAGAGATTGAAAACAAACTCTAAACTAATAATTAATGAAAAATATGAGGTTGTCATGCAGTTAGAAACTATAGCGGTACACGGTGGGTATTCTCCTGATCCAACAACTAAATCAGTGGCAGTTCCGATCTATCAAACAACTTCTTATGCCTTTGACAATACGCAACATGCAGCCGATCTATTTGATTTGAAAGTCGAAGGTAACATTTATACGCGTATCATGAATCCAACCACGGCTGTTTTGGAAGAACGCGTAACTGAAATGGAAGGTGGCATTGGTGGTTTAGGCGTTGCATCGGGCATGGCGGCAATTACTTATGCGGTGCAAACGATTGCTGAAGCGGGTGACAATATAATTTCAACAAATAGTTTGTATGGCGGTGTAATCCCCCCGAAAAATAACAGGCGTTATAAGTAGAAAATTCTCATACACTG
>CAYTIZ010000078.1:0-10014 GCA_964437885.1 uncultured Enterobacteriaceae bacterium | reverse complement strand
TTCTATGGCCACATTGTTAAAAGATGCTATTAATCCTAATCTTGTACAAACTCTGGAAAATAATATCGCTATTATCCATGGTGGCCCATTTGCCAACATCGCACACGGCTGTAATACCGTGACTGCAACTAAGACCGGACTAAAACTGGCAGATTATGTCATTACCGAAGGTGGCTTTGGTGCTGATCTGGGTGCAGAAAAATTTATCAATATTAAAAGCAGAATGGCGGGTTTAAACCCTGCTGCGATTGTACTTGTTGCCACCATACGCGCAATGAAATACCACGGTGGTGTTGCCAAGGCAGATCTCAACAATGAGAATCTTGAGGCACTGGACAAAGGTATGGTCAATATGGAGCGCCATATCAACAATATTCAGGAAGTCTATGGTCTTCCCTGCATCGTTTGCCTCAATCATTTCACTCTTGATACCGATGCGGAAGTTGATATGTTGATGAAACGCTGCGAATCACTCGGTGTTAAAGGTGTCGTTTCTAAACACTGGGCTGATGGCGGTGCAGGTGCGGAAGAACTTGCCAAGGCAGTGGTTGACGTTGTTGATAATAATCCTGGCACACATAAATATGTTTACGAAGATGATGCTTCTTTATGTGAAAAAATCGAAGCCGTCTCTACCAAAGTTTATGGTGCAAGTTCTGTATCATATGAGCCGAAAGTTAAGAAACAACTGGAAGACTGGAATGAAGAATACGGTTCTTATCCAGTTTGTATGGCCAAGACACAAATGTCATTCTCAACAGATCCAACTGCAATAGGCGCACCGACCGGACATAATGTTCATGTCAGTGAAGTTCGTCTGGCTAACGGTGCCGGTTTCATTGTTGCCATCTGTGGCAATATGATGACCATGCCGGGCTTACCAAAGGTACCTGCAGCGGAACGTATTGATATTGACGACGATGGAAACATCAGTGGTCTCTTCTAAATATCAATATCCATTTAGACTAAACACAGCCACAGAGCCCACAGACGACTGTATGGACGCAGGAGGTAGAGCAACGCCGGGGAGCAGTTGCCGAGAAAAAATCAAGCTTATTCTCTCTGTGCTCTCTGTGACTAATTAAAATGTTGATCTGAAAAAATACGTTTTATTCATCCATGCACAAAATCAACTGCAAAATATATCGCTGTGCTAAACAAGATGGAATGTATCTTTATGTACATGAAGACAAAACCAGCGATGATCTTCCTGAAGAATTAATCAACATGGTGAAGGAACTTACCCATGCAATGGATCTGGAATTAACACCAGATAGAAAACTGGCGCGTGAAGACGTTATGCTAGTGATAAAAAATCTGGAAGAAAAAGGTTACCACTTACAAATGCCGCCAGATCCATTAAGCCCTAATCTATATCGAGGTGATTAAGAGGCTGTTCGTGTTTTTCCTCTTGCGACAGAAAAATAAAGCCCTGGCAAACATAACACGCCAGCAATAGTAAACGTTAAACGAATTGCCTTTCCCAAAGCATCATAATTTGATGGTTCTATTTCTACTGGACCAATAGTTAAAGCAAAAATCAGCATAACTAATACCATACTCGTCATCTGACCAAAAATTCGCATGGTTGCCACAACACCATTGACACTACCATAAGCGCGTTTCTCAACCGAACCCATAATCGCACTAACATTTGGTGATGAAAATAAACTGAAACCAAAACCGATTATTACCAACGCAACAATAAGATAATTCAGGTTTGATTCTATCTGTAAATTTGAAAGTAATAATAAACCACCGCAACTCACAGCCATGCCTGCCGTAGCAAGATAGCGAGGTTCAATTTTATCTGACAAACGACCGACTATTGGAGAGAAAATTGCCATTGTTAAAGGCTGGCACATCATAATCATACCCGCTGATACTGCTGACATGCCTTTTAAGTATTGCAGGTAAAGACTAATCTGAACCACATTAGCAAATGTTGCCGTATAAATAATCAATGATGCCAAACAAGAAAATGTAAATACTCGATTAGTAAAAAACAACCTCACATCAAACATAGGATGTTTATGCACGCGCTCAAACAAAAAGAAAAAGACAAATCCGAAAAGTGAAACTGCCAATAATATAAGGCTTAAGGTTGAGGGTAAATACGAAACAGCAATGCAAATTATTAATATTGAGAATATATAAAGAAGCGCACCGAATAAATCAAAACTACCGCGTTCATCAGCGGACCAGTCACCTTTGACATAGAACAAACCTAGAACTAAAACAATCACTGCTAATGGAATATGCACCATAAAACTGGCACGCCAGCCAAAACTATCAATAACGTAACCACCAATCAATGGTCCAATAGTCAAACCAAGATAGATAGTCGAAACTGTTAAACCAATTGCACGACCACGTTTAGCCGGTGGGAAGACTGAAGCAACAATAGCAACTTGAGTTGCATATAACATAGCAGCACTCATTCCTTGTAAGAAACGCGCAGCGATTAACATAGTCCCACTCACTGCAAACGCGGCAATTAATGATGTAATGATGACACTACTAGTACCAATTAAAAATATTCGCTTACGTCCGACCATATCGGCAAATCGGCCAAAAATTAAAACAAACATGGCGCTCGCCATCAGAAAAGCCATAGGCACCCAACTCAACGACACGGCATTCATTGATAAATCTTTCGCAATGGAAGGTAAGGCAACATTAACAGAAGACAACATCAACGGCGTAGTAAACGCATTTAACAGCACCATCGTTAAAGTGATTCGTTGCAAAGAATGTTCTGATTGTTGATCTTGCATATCTTCAGTATTGCTCATTAATTCAGATAAATTCTACAGTGTTTACAGGTATAAAAAAGCTCGATTAAACGCTGAAAATAACACTAGGCTATTCACTTGGTACATTACTCGTTATTTTTTCATGGTTGACGTTTCGGTAAAATGAAGATAAAAGTAATTATTAATCCAGTGTTCTGGATTTTGTGTTAATTGTATTTCATCATAATCTATATTATTAACTAGATTATTACCTTAAGTAATGTGAATTGGAGAATATTATGGCTGTAAAGAAGAAACCCGTTATTAAAAATGCTGCTTTGGCTAAAGTAATTGATACATCACTAGCTAATCTGGAAGCAGCAACTGCAAATGGAGCCAAAGCGTTAGCGCTTGCAACAAAAAAGAGTAAGCAATCATCTGCTGAAGGAAAACGACTCAGCAAAAAACGTGTTGCCTTGATTAAGCGTAGTAAAACAGCAGCGGCAAAAGTAAAGAAAGATCCTGTTGCAGCAAATAATAACGCTTTGAAAACAGTCGTTAAAGAATTAGCAGCCATCAGAAAGGAAGTGGCTAAAAATAAAATTGTGAGAGTAGCTAACTTTGAAGAGTTATCTGGCTTACGCGTTAATTGTCGACGATTAGCAACATACGGTAAAGCACTTACTGCAGCAGACAAAGTCTTAAATAAACCAAAGAAAAAAACCAGAAGACGTAAAACCAAAGCAGCATAAGCTTAATTATTTGCATCCAACCAGTTACCCCCTTATGGGGTAGTTGGTTTAGATGTAAACATATAAGCTAGTTACCTAACCAACCACCTGCTGCCTGTATTGGCGTCATATCATTTTCTTTGTTTATCCATGCTGATACTGCCATCCTCGGCGCTGTCTCTACAATATCAGGTAACTCCGTCATGACGGCATAAACAGACTTGTTTTTATATAAGGGAATTGTTTTATAACCCAATACCGTAAAATCATGCTTTAGTTCTTTATTGCGGTTTTCACCTGAACGTACATTAGTTTTAATATCAAAACCCAATATAGCGATATTTAATATTAGTATTTTGTCTGTCAGATTTTCAATCGGCTTATATTCAACATTTAACTCCATATCATTAATATTAAGTTTTAAACGTCCCACTTCTTTATCGGTGTCGACTGATAATTTTCTTAAGCCAAAAAAGGAACGCCATTCCTGACCATTTAATAGAAATCCCGGTGTATATACTGTCTTCAAATTTTTTGATCTAGCATAACGCCTTTGCCGGGAAGAATACTCAGGGGAAGAAAAGCGGTCTTCCCAACCAATGTAATTCCAGTAATCGACATGAAAAGCAACCGGGATTATTGATGTCCATAAACCGGCATGCGATTTAAGTTTGCTTATCCATTTATCAGCAGGCGGGCAACTACTGCATCCTTCGGAAGTATAAAGCTCAAGTAAACTCACGCGAGTAGTGGGACTGGAAATAACAACCTCAGCCTGAGCTGATGTTGCTATAGACAAGAGAAAAATGATTAATAATGAAGTAGATTTAAACATTCTGTTTAAACATCAATTTAATAAAGTCGATTTGACTAGTTTAACCGCCTAATGTTCAATACATTTTAAATCTTTCACGAAAAAATGAACGTCTCCAAAATGCTAAGTCAATTTGAACAATTCTGGGTAGTCGTTGTTGATCTATTTTGGGGCTTACCTCTGGTTGTTTTTATTCTAGCAACAGGAATTTACTTCTCCTACATCTCTCGTTTAAAACCACTCAGCGGTTTTTTTCATGCTTTTGCTATTCTTTCCGGCAAATATGATAAGAAAGATGCCCCCGGAGAGATATCACATTTTCAAGCGTTGACCGTTGCCTTGTCCGGTACAATCGGCATGGGAAATATTGCCGGTGTTGCTATTGCTATCAGCCTCGGTGGCGCTGGTGCAATATTCTGGATGTGGGTAGCGGGCCTGTTTGGCATGATCATTAAATTTTTCACCTGCACACTTTCTTGTCTATATCGTAAAGAAGATGAAGACGGTATTGAACAAGGCGGACCCATGTACTTTATAGAGTGTGGCCTGGGGAAGAAATACAAACCACTGGCAATACTCTTTGCACTGGCTGGAATCATCGGTTGCATGCCACTGTTTCAAGTCAATCAACTTGCCAGCCTGTTGCGAAATGAACTTTCAATAGCGCCACTCACTACCGGTATTATCGCTCTGTTATTTATTGGCATAATCATCATCGGTGATGTAAAACGCGTCGGCACAGTAACAGCTAAAATTGTGCCCTTTATGTTCATGGCTTATGTACTAAGCAGCTTTCTTATAATCATAATAAATTTTGATGCTGTACCGGGAATATTCGTCGACATATTTTATTCTGCATTTGGAAAAGAAGCCGTTTATGGCGGTGCTACAGGTCTGGTTTTTAAAGAAGTTCTTGTTACCGGAATCAAACGCGCCATTTTTTCTAATGAAGCCGGTGTTGGTACTGAAGCAATGGCGCATGGTGCTGCTCAAACGAAAGAACCTGTGCGTGAAGGTCTGGTTGCCATGCTCGGACCATTCATCGATACTCATATTGTTTGTACTTGCACCGCCTTGGTAATACTTAGTTCGGGTGTTAATCCCATAGACAGCGGTGTGCTCATGACAGCGCAATCATTTAATCAATCATTGCCTGGTGTTGGCAACCTCATTGTTTATTTTGTTTTCGCACTATTCGCACTTTCGACCATGGTCACCTATTCCTATTACAGTCTAAAATGTGCGCGCTATTTATTTGGCAAGAAGATCGGTAACAAATTTATTTTTGTTTATCTCGCTATTATTCCTATGAGTGCAATATGGACACAGGCAACAATCATTAACATTATTGACACCATGTTTGCCTTAATGATATTTCCTACTTTACTATCGACATTGTTGCTATCCAAAAAAGTGATAGCCGAGATGCATCGCTACTTTGATAAACTTTGATCATCTTCAGTATAAAAACCACCGCTACCTTCAATACTACTGGCCAACTTACAACTCGTGCTTAATAAAATAATGAATAGTATTGTCATAAATTTATAAGACATAATATTCTCAAAATTCCAGATTTTTTGGTGTTCTAGGAAAGGGAATAACATCGCGTATATTTGATATGCCAGAGACCAGCATTAATAATCGTTCAAAACCAAGACCGAAACCCGCATGCGGAACCGTGCCATATTTACGCGTATCCAGATACCACCAGTAATCTGCTTCATCAAAACCCATGCCGTTAATTCGTTGCCTTAATACATCGTAACGTTCTTCACGCTGAGAGCCACCAATAATCTCACCGATAACTGGAACGAGTATATCCATCGCTGCTACTGTTTTTTCATCATCATTTAAACGCATGTAAAATGCTTTTATATCTTTAGGATAATCGTAAACAACAACTGGCTGTTTAAAATGTTTTTCAGTAAGAAAACGCTCGTGTTCAGATTGTAGATCACTGCCCCACTTAACCGGGAATTCAAATTTCTGCCCGCTCTTTAATAATAGCTCTACTGCATCTGTGTAAGAAAGACGGATGAAATCGTTATTCACAATATTTTCCAGCGTAGACATCAAATTCTTGTCCACAAATTTGGAAAATAATTCCAGATCTTCGGCGCACTCTTCCATCGTATACTTAACAAGGTATTGAACGAATTCCTGACCCAGTTTCATATCGTCTTGAATATCAGCAAATGCCATTTCCGGTTCTATCATCCAGAACTCAGACATGTGACGACTGGTATTTGAATTTTCGGAACGAAAAGTTGGGCCGAAAGTATAAACATCACCAAGGCTTAAACAAAATGTTTCAACTGACAATTGTCCCGACACGGTTAAGCTCGCTTCTTTGCCAAAAAAATCCTGTTCATAATCAACAACACCATCTTTCTTTGGAATGTCGTTCAAATCCATAGTAGTAACGCTAAACATTTCTCCAGCACCTTCACAATCGGAACCAGTAATAATCGGCGTATGTACCCATTGGAAATCACGTTCCTGAAAAAACTGGTGAATGGCAAATGATAATTTTGAACGCATACGAAAAATAGCACTGTATTTATTCGAGCGCGGTCGCAAATGCGCAATCGTTCTTAAATATTCATCCGTATGCCGTTTTTTTTGTAATGGAAAATCATCAGGCGCAATTCCTAACAGTTCTATTGAGATTGCACGTACTTCCCATTTTTGTCCTTTACCCAAAGATTCAACTAATTCACCACTCACTGATATAGCTGCTCCGGTTGTCAGTTTTACAATTTCTTGATAGCCGTTAATATCGTCATCAACAATGATCTGAATATTTGCCAGACATGAACCATCATTCAACTCTATAAATGAAAAATCCTTGCTCTCTCTTTGCGTCCTGATCCAACCTTTGATTAATACTGAATCTTGTGCATTTTCTGAATTAAGTAATTCAATTATTTTTATTCGTTCTGTCATTCTTTCTATCTCTTGTGTTAAATTATTTTACAACTCGAATATATTCACCGGTAGCTTCACGACTGGTACCGACTAATAAGCGATTATTCCCATCACTTCCCTGCTCAATATATCCAGCAGCTTCTATCTTTTCACCCTTTCGTGCTTGCCCCATATACGTGGCAGTATAAGAGACAACTTCATTAATTGTGTCATGTTCGATTAAATAACGTGCAGGAAAATCATAAGCGTAGGTATCCTCAGTCACAACAGATAAAATTTTGTCCTGACCTATTTTCTTGTAAGGTCCATTTTCCTGAACTCGTTCATAAATTTCAGGGATCATACTGACATCGATTTTTGTTTTACCAGAAATACATTTGTTAAATTTTCTTAGTTCGTGTGATTTATATTCGTCAAAATTTAATGCGCAATCTCGACGTTGATAAGCATCAAGCCAAAATGATTTATCAAGTGATTGTAATTCGCCTGTTTTTAAAAATTGTTGAATCAACTTTCTGACTTCAAAAAATCGTTCGCGCCCATAAACAATCATGTCTATATCAGACTGTTCATTATGTATGCCTAACATCAACGAACCTGTAATGCCGATATATTCTTGCTGTATACCTGCATCAAGAAAAAGATTAATAATCTTAACCGCATCTTGCTGTTTATTGTCGGGCGATACTGTTTCCAGTAAACGCACTACAGTTTGATCTGGACGATGTACCTTCTCTATCGAATCCAGCGGAACACCATGCAAACCTATATCTGCATATTGGCTATGAAAGAGAAATTCTGGATATGACTCACGTATTAATTGCCCCGCCTGCTCCGTATTTAATTTTTGCATTCCATTTTCATCTTTAACGTAACGTAACCAAGTTAACGCACGATCATCTTCCTGATATTCACTAACGACAGCAAAAAATAATTCATTATTGACTGAGATATAATCTTTAGGGCGGATAAACATAGATTATTTTTTTAGTTCTTTATATTTATAACAGTCCACAACATGATCATTAACCATGCCAATAGCCTGCATAAAAGCATAACAAATAGTGGGGCCGACAAAAGTGAAACCACGTTTCTTTAAATCTTTGGACATTAGGTGTGAAATTTCAGTTTGAGCAGGAAGATCTTTTAACAATTTCCATGAATTCTGGATCGTCTTACCATCAGTAAATTGCCAAATATATTTATTAAAGGTGCCAAACTCTTCTCGAACTTTAATAGTTGCTTGTGCATTTTTTACAGAACCTCTTATCTTGAGCCTATTCCTGATAATGCCCGAATTATTTAATAGTGATTGTATTTTGCCTTCTTTGTATGTCGCCACCTTATTAAAATCAAACCGATCAAATACCTCACGATACGTCTCACGCTTCCGTAATACAGTAATCCAGCTCAATCCAGCCTGAGCACCTTCGAGAATCAGAAACTCAAATAATTTACGGTCTGAATGAACAGGGACACCCCATTCCTTATCGTGATATTTGATATAAAGCACATCGCCATCACACCATTCACAACGCTTAATTTTATTACTCATTAACCTTATTATTATTCTGTATTCATCTCTGTCTCTATAATATTACCTTTTTGGGAATTCATCATGCTTGGGAATCTCACAAACATCCTCAAACCAGGGCGCTTTAAATTTCCAAAAAATATTCCACTTCGGTTTAATACCCGGGTCATCATCTAGCGTCCCTGCGGTTACTATAATATTTTTACCGCCTTTAACTGCCCACGGTAAAGATGAACCACATTGTTTACAAAAATTAGTTGCAAAATATTTCGCTTGTGGACATTCATAACGCCCGACAAACTCTTCCCCACTCGTCCACCTAAAATGTTCAGGAGGAACAAATAAATTCGAGGCATATGCGCTGCCAGTAAACTTCCGGCAACGAGAGCAATGACAGTACTGGAAAGTTTTGAATGGTTCTTTAATCTCATAAACGACCTCACCACACAGACAACTTCCTTTAAGTATCTTTTCAGTCATCAGTAGACCTTATCCTTATACAAAAAAATTAATACAACTTAAATATGCTTGCCAATATTATTATATCTATTTGATTTTATTGGCAAAATAGTTTTTCACTATTTTACTTCCAAAAAGACTGATAACGTCAGATAAAGCATAGCCAAATACTACTCAAGCTCATAGTAAATCGACCGATATAATTGTGAAGAGGGCACATCAACAAGGTGTCTACAAATTGCTATTAATTCAGGAAATAAACTTATGACAACCATAATGACTGTAGATGACGCAAAAACAATGCGATGCATGGTTAAAACTATTTTGGAAAATGAAGGTTATACCGTCATTACGGCTGAAGATGGTCTGGATGCCTTGAAAAAGCTAGATACGAATCAAGTTGATATGGCACTTGTTGATTTTCATATGCCAAATATGAATGGTACTGCTCTAATTAGAAAGTTACGACAAATGCCCGAACATAAAGATATGCCCATTTTAATGCTAACGACAGAATCGTCTCAGTTTAAAAAGGACAAGGCAAAAGAACTGGGTGCAAATGGTTGGTTAACGAAACCTTTTGACCCGACGACATTGGCTAATGCTGTAAAGACACTTTTAGCAAAACATGGCAACAAAAAAGCGGTTAATGCATAAAGACATGGAATATTAATATAAGTCCTTAATAACTCAATATCAAGATTAAGGAAAATAGAACTATGAGCAATATTGATCCCATAGCATTAGCAAAAGGCTCGAATGCTGCTGCCCCGGATTTAGACTGGAGCCAGATTCGTGAAACGGTGAAAT
>CAYTIZ010000077.1:261-10203 GCA_964437885.1 uncultured Enterobacteriaceae bacterium | reverse complement strand
TCTTTGATATTAATTTTGGAGCGGGTGATGGGAATCGAACCCACACTTTCAGCTTGGGAAGCTAATGTTCTACCATTGAACTACACCCGCACATAATATTTGTATTCACAGGTAATACTTATACTCAAAATAGCTATCAAACGATTATAAAACGCTATTATTACTTAACTTGATATCAAGATTTATGCTTAATTTATGTCATCTTGATTAATTACGAATTAAAGTATGTGGTTCATACTGTATTTTAGTGTACTATTTACACCTAGAATGTAGTCTAAGCTAATGATTATGCAGAGAATAAAACTATCTGCTTAAATGGATATTTTAGCTGAAGAGAATAATAATAATCAATAAGTTAGTGTAACTTGGTAAGTTTACTTCTAGAATAAAAAAGGAATCCAGACTAAATCTCAAATATGAGTGACTCTAAACAAACAGTAGTTGTGGTGGACGATAATGCGACTGTCCGAACATTATTTGAACGCAGTACAGAAAATCTGTCTCTTGATTTAATCACCTATGACTCCGCTAAGGCCTCAATGGAGTACCTTAACGAGAATAAGCCCGATTTATTGTTTCTCGACATTATTATGCCTGAAAAAGACGGTTTAACCTTCTTACAGGAATTAAGAAAATTACCCCTACACAGAGACACTTCTGTGATAATGATTACCTCAAAAGACTATGCGCAGGATCGAACCGTTGCAAATGAGCTCGGAGCTCTGGAATTTATTACCAAACCGATGCCAATGAGAGCAATAACGGATATAATCCTCAAATATATTAACCAAGATAACCCTTACCTAACTAATTAGTTAAAATAGCGCATGGCAAAATCCTATCTCCGCTTTTGGGGCGTACGTGGATCGTATGCCTCACCCTTTCCAACCCACTTGCAGGTTGGAGGCAACACATCGTGTGTTGAGGTAAATGTGGATGGTCATATCGTCATCTGTGATGCCGGTACCGGTATAATTCCTCTTGGCAATAAACTTGCTGCTCAAAGCGATATTAAAGATGTGTTAATCGTATTAACACACTACCACTGGGATCATATATGTGGTCTACCATTTTTTGTGCCTGCATTTATTCCTGACTGGAAGATAAATTTCTTTGGTCCTGGAGAATCAATTCAGGAAATAAAGCAAAATCTGGATTCCCAAATGCAAGCACCTTATTTCCCGGTAGGAACAGAAACCTGGATGGCCAATATTAATTATATTGAACCGAGAGAGACAAAGATTACCCGTGGTCCGATTGATATCACCTATTACGGCGTCCACCACCCTGGTATTACTTACGGCTACAAAATCAAGGCTCCTAACAAAACCATAATCTATGTTTCTGATAACGAATGTCAGTTTCTTGATAAATCAATTAAGCAAAAGATGACTGAGTTTAGTGAAGAAGAACAAGAAATGTTCGAAGCCATGAACCGCGAAGAATATGAATACGAATTGCAAGCGATACGTGGGGCTGATATTCTGATTCATGACGCTCAATATACCCCTGAAGATTACGAAACCAAACGTGGCTGGGGTCACTCCTGTTATGTTGATGTAGTAAATTATGCAATTGATGCAGAGGTTAAAGAATTGTACCTATATCATCATGACCCCTATAACGACGATATGGCTATTGATAAAATTTATGAAAACTGTCAGGAAATAATTCGGAAACGAGGTGCCTCATTAAAATGCCATATATCTAGGGAAGGCATGGAAATTGAACTCGATTAACAAGCTTTAATACCTATTCCTATCTAATACTCCTATTCTTATAACCAATGGAAGTTTTGCTAAACGGTGATCCACACTCAATAAATCAAAGCTGCACTATTCAGAATCTGATCATAAATCTGAATCTAGATGGCAAGTTCGCCATAGAAATAAATCAAAATATTATTCCTCGAAGTGAATACCTCGACACTGAGCTGCATGCAGGAGATAAAATCGAAATCGTACAAGCTATTGGCGGCGGGTAAGTTAATACTATTTATTCTTAAATAAAATATGTCTATTTCAAACACAGATGGCCTCTCTATAGCCGATATTATTTATTCTTCCCGATTATTAGTTGGTACAGGTAAATATAAAGATATGGAAGAAACAAAAAATGCAATTGAATCCAGTGGCGCTGAAATTGTAACAGTAGCAATACGTCGAACTAATATTGGACAACACAAGAATGAAGCTAACCTACTGGAAGTAATTTCTCCGGAGAAATTTACCATATTACCCAATACAGCTGGTTGTTATGATGTGGAATCTGCCGTCAGGACATGCCAACTAGCCAGAGAATTATTAGACGGACATGATCTGGTTAAACTTGAAGTACTTGGTGATAAAAAAACACTTTTCCCCGATATACCGAAAACGCTTGAAGCGGCGCAGCAACTTGTTGACGACAACTTTAAAGTCATGGTCTATACGACAGATGATCCCATCATGGCTAAACGATTTGAAGAAATGGGTTGCGTTGCAGTTATGCCACTTGCTGCGCCGATAGGTTCTGGTCTTGGTATTCGAAATCCTTATAACATTCGCACTATTGTTGAAAATGCATCAGTACCTATCATTGTTGATGCCGGTGTTGGCACAGCATCAGATGCTGCCATTGCAATGGAATTAGGTTGCGACGGTGTTTTAATGAATACGGCTATCGCTGAAGCTAAAAAACCCGTACTAATGGCAAGTGCGATGAAAAAAGCAGTTGAAGCAGGCCGAGAAGCCTACCTTGCTGGCAGGATGCCAAGACGCGCTTATGCCAGTGCATCATCCCCCATAGACGGACATTTCTTTTAAGCTTATTTAAAATGCTTTATTTTAAAAACTAGTTTTATAACTATTTTGCAAGAAAACCAAGTCAGACACAGTGCCATACGTAGTTATGTGAAACGTGATAGCCGATTAACAAAATCGCAAAAACACGCATTAGATAACTATTGGGATAAACATGGAGTTAATTTTTGTCCCCGCTTTCTTGATTTTGAAAATCTATTTAAACGGCACGCACCTGTCATTATGGATATTGGAGTTGGAACAGGTGATACGACAATTAGCCATGCTCAAGCGCATTCAGAAAATAACTATCTTGCTATTGAAGTCCATCGGCCAGGAATAGGACAACTACTCAATAGAATAGAGTCAAATTATTTAACTAATATCAAAGTTATTAACCACGATGTAGTTAATGTTTTACAAGAACAAATTCATGATCATTGTTTAAGTCAGATATTCATTTTTTTTCCCGATCCTTGGCCAAAGAAAAGGCACCATAAGCGTCGGTTAATCAACGATAAACTGCTCGACCTTATTAAGAAAAAAATCACAACGAATGGCCGCTTACATATCGCAACTGATTGGGAGGATTATGCAAAGCACATACAACAATTGTGTAATGCTGATTCAGGGCTACTTAATCTGACAGGAAACAATCAATCAGCTCCACGGCCAAATTGGCGTACTAAAACGCGTTATGAATCTCGCGGCTTAAGACTCGAACATGATGTTTGGGATTTTTGTTATGCTCTAAACAATTTTACTAAAAAATAATATCCTGGAACGAGTCTATCGCATTGAATTCTTCAGGGTCTTGTTTTTCGTTTTGACTATCTGGCTTTGAAATAGTGAACAGATGTTTAATACCAAACTCTCTGGCCGCCCTTAATACCGTTAAATTATCATCTATCAATATAGTCTCATTTAATTCGAATGGATTTTCTAACTGTAATTTTTTCCAGAAAGCTTGTTCTTCTTTTGCATGCCCTATTGTATGTGAGCTAATAATTTGATCAAAAAAAACATCTATTCCTGTTTTATCTACTTTCATTTTTATTAAATTTTCATGCGCATTAGTTACCATAATTACTGAATACGCTGCATTAGTACTTAATTTTTCCAGAAAAGATTTTGCATGAGGCCGAAATTTTATTAAGTGTTCAACGTCAGCTTTCAACTCAAACACATCAAACTTGAGTCTTTCTGTCCAAAAATCCAGGCAATACCATGAAAGTGTTCCCGCCTCTTTTGAATACCAGTATTTTAACTGTGCTTTGGCAGTCTCGGCATCCATATTATTTATCTTGCCCCAATGTTCAGGTAAGTATTCTTGCCAGAAATAATTATCGAAATACAAATCAAGAAGCGTTCCGTCCATGTCTAACAGTACTGTTTTAATGGGTTCCCAGTTAATGTTGCCTTTCATATTTCAGAATGCCAAGGATAACAAAGCAAATAGGATGAATGAAATTAAACATCAAGACTTAGCCGAACTCGTAGACGAGATTAAGCAAATTTGCTGTCTAGCCGGAGATAAAATACTGGAAATCTATGAAACAGATTTTTCAGTCGAGAAAAAACAGGATGATTCTCCTCTGACAGCAGCGGATATGGCGGCACACAATACTATTTGTGATGCACTATCGTTATTAACCCCTTCAACACCAGTATTGTCAGAAGAGTCATCTCATATCGGTTTTAGTGAACGACAAGGCTGGGTTCAATACTGGCTGGTTGATCCGCTTGATGGAACAAGAGAGTTTGTTAAACGAAATGGTGAATTTTCAGTCAATATTGCCTTAATTGAAAAACACCGATCGATTTTGGGCGTCATCCACATTCCCGTAACAGGAATAAGCTACACCGCTTCCTTGAATAATGGCGCATATAAGCATGAACAAGACAAAGTCCCGTTACGGATTTTTTCGAGAAAAACAGATATTGATAATATCACTATCGCTGGCAGTCGCTCTCACGGCAACAAACAACAACAGGCCTTTATAGCAAATATAAATGAACCGGAAATTCTCGCCATTGGTAGTTCATTAAAATTTTGCCTCGTTGCTGAAGGTACTGCAGATATCTATCCACGCTTTGGTCCAACTTCAGAGTGGGACTCTGCTGCAGCACAATGTATTGTTTAAGAATCCGGAGCAATTGTTGTAGATACCGATTTCAACACACTCGAATATAACACCAAAGAGTCACTACTAAATCCCTCATTTCTGGTTATTGCTGATAGTGATTTTAACTGGAAACAGTATCTAACTTGATTATGTTGACTTAACTCAGCGTCTGCTTATTTCAAGGGCACTATTTTTTGATCAAGTAAGCTAGCTAACTTCAAAGTTGATTTATTATCGTCAACACCATGCTCAGATCTTGTATTAATATATAACAATAACATCAACATGCCAGATATCAGAAATGCACTTATTGGTAGTGATGGCGTTGAAATTAACAGTGTTATTGCAAAGCCGACAACGATTGAAAGACTAATCGTGCATTTTGCCTTCCTATTAATAGATTTATTTGTCATCCAATTATCAATAACTGGTCCGAACTCTGGATGCTGCAAAATTCTTTGGCTTAAAGCCGGGTTAGATTTTGAAAATGCCCATACAGCGACTATTAAAAAGCACGTCGTTGGCATTAAAGGTAAGAATAAACCGATAATACCCAATGCCGTAGCTATAGAGCCAAGACCTAATAAAAAATATTTTTTTATTTTTTCGCCCATAAATAACCTTTAACCGATATCCCCAGGAGTAATTACAAAATTATTCCCGGAGTATCTTTAGCCGCTATTCTAGATTGATTAATCCGTCAATAATCTCTTATAACTATTTTCCTGAATTAACTAGCCAAAGTATTTCAACATCCTGTCTCACCATGACTCACTAATAAACTACCCCGCAGTAAGCTGACGGGGTATTGCACTGAAGTTTAATTATTCAATCGCGGCAAGCCACGGGGAATTAAACCCTCAGAGATTAAATCAGGATATTCGTCACTTCCTTGTTCATTGCACCTACTGCATTAACCTGAATAAAGCAATCATAATGCATTAACACTGGTATCGACCCGTATTAAACAAGCTTTAATATTAATTATTGAAAATATTGAAACATTTAAATTAGATGGGAGATCTTTAAGTCTTGCGTGTTGGTTTAATATTACTATTTATAGCTTTTGCTCCAACTACTTCTCGTTTTAACAAACACTCTATTAATGCTTTTTCGAGATCGGAACGAGCACTATGACAAAGATAATTTTCTTTTGCGTATTCCGGGACTAATAATTTATCCATCGCCTGTATATTAGCGATAAGAGTGGTAAACCTGCCGAATTTTGAGTCATCCATTTTATTAAACACGCCCAACTTTTTTCCACTTTCAATCGCATCTAATAAATCAGTCGAAACAATTAAATATTCTATATCGTCTAAAGTTAAAGGCTGTGTCAAAAAAGGATATTTGAAAACAACGCCCGGTTCCGCTGTTGCCATCATAGCGGCTTTCTTTTCTTTCAGCGCCTGATTAAATATTTCACTTCGAAAAACAATAATGCAGGCATCATCATTATGTTCCCATAATTTTGAAACAGTAAGTGCGTCAGAAAAATCTTGTGACAGCAATAATATATCCAACTCTTTCTCAAAATGAGTTCCACTATCATCACCTGAGTAATGCCAAAATCTATTATCGATTAAAGTATCAAAGAGTCCTGAGCTCATGCCCCTAAATAGATAAGCATTGTCCTCATACTCTAAAGCTAAAAAAGCATAACGCTGATCAATCATACGATTAATAGCATCTGCCCAGCCATGATCATCAACTTCTACAGAAGAAGATAATGAATGTGCATTATGCTGATATGCAGTTTGACTATTTGGCTGTTGTTTCATACAAAAACTAGTTAATTGAGCTATAACATCCTATGACAAAAGCACAGGGTATATGTAAGTTGAATTGCACGAAAGAAATATTCAAAGAATGGTGACCATGGCCGATGTGCAGGAAGCGCAAGTGTCGCGAGAGGACAGGACGTCCAGAGCGACCAGAATCGACAAATTCGTCGGGAACGAATTGACTCGGTACAATCCATGTGCCTCTTTCTACTAAGCCCAAGAATCTGATCGCTTTTTTCACACCCTCTCCTGACATCTGTCTTCCAACCGAAGCAATCCCGAAATTACCCGATAAATTTTCAAGGACATTGTGGCAAAGTTCCAGCTGAATCATTGAGTTACTGAAATCAGCCAACGAAACTGGATCGAGATTTTGAGAGATATCTAGACTGCCCGTCTCAGTGGAATTAAGTAACCATTTTAGCCATAATGGTAAATATAAATTCGTGCCTACTGGCTTTAGGTGCACCAGTAGTAAAAATACTCATTCCATGGGAAGCACTCTCTTTATTTTTCCAGCGCCTCCTTAAACCCAGGAGCTAATGTGAGAAAGTTCTTTATCTATTTCGGACTAGGGTTCGTTGTTGCGGGAATAACCATTTCCTTATATGTCTTCATCCCATCACAATTTGAAGTCTTTGATAACAAGCTCCGAGACATGCTCTTTATCAACCGTGGCACCATTGAGCCTATTGGACAAGTTGTGATTATCGATATCGACGAGCGTTCACTCAAAGAAATAGGCCAGTTCCCGTGGAAACGTAACGATGTGGCCAAGATGATTAATAATTTAGGTGACGCAGGGGTTAGTGCAATTGGGTTCGATATCATGTTCCCGGAGCCTGATAAATCATCCCCGCATCGCGTTTTATCTGAGCTTGGTATCGCAAATATCGTGCCTAAGGATAAACTTATCAACTACGATGAATTGTTGGCTTCTGCGGTAGCGAACACACCTACCATCTTGGCGTACTCGTTTGATTTTGATGGGAGAGAAATCTATAAGCACAAAGAGGCTCCAAAAATCCCGGCAATCTTTACCAAAAGAAACAAAGGGGAGCGTGAATATCTTCCGCAAGCTGATGGCGTCATCACCAATATTCCAATAATCCAGAATGCCTCACGCACGAGTGGTTTCTTTAACGTCTGGCCTGATAGCGATGGAGTAATCCGCTCTGTCCCACTTGCAATTGTATATGATTCCAATGTCTACCCATCTCTTGCCCTGGAACTTGTCCGCATGGCTTACCAAGAAGAGCGTATTGATATCATTTATGATGAATTGGGCGTGCGCTCAATTAGTCTTGCTGGACAGGAAATACCAACTGATATAAATGGCCGAATTGCAGTTAATTACAGAGGCCCGTCTTCTACCTTTGACTACATCTCCGCAGTTGATATCATCAAAGGAGACTTCAACCCAGATGATATAGAAGGCAAGATTGTGCTTATCGGTACCTCGGCTGCGGGTCTTCTTGATTTAAGAAACATGCCTTATGATTCTGTTTTCCCGGGAGTGGAACTTCATGCGAATGTAATTGACAACATCATTGTAGGTGATTTCCTTCATGTCCCCGCTGCCGCGCCTGGAATTAATATAGTCCTCATTCTCATTCTGGCAATCGTTGTTGTCACGGCTATTGGATACAGTAGCGCATTGGCTCTCCCATTTATCATTGCTGTTACAGCATTTTTACTGCTTTACTTCATTAACTACCTACTCTTTACTGAAGGAATTATTCTAAGTATTTTCTATCCACTCTTGACTTTGATAATTGGTGCCTTGGCATCAATTATTACTGGCTATTTCTTTGAAACCAAGCAAAAAAACCTCATCAGAGGCAAGTTTGCCTCTAAAGTTTCCCCGCAAGTCATGGAAGACATCATTAAAAATGCCGCTAGTGGTGAGGATGCTTTTATCGCCAAGGAGCATGAGATTACCGTTACCTTCTCTGATGTTCGTAACTTCACCAATATTTCTGAAGCAGCGGGTGGCGCAAACACGTTAATCCAATTTTTAAATCAGTATATGGATGAGATGACCAATATCATCACCAAGTATGAGGGCACGGTCGATAAATTTATCGGTGATGCGATTATGTCTTACTGGAACGCACCTGCAGTTGTTAAAAACCATGTGGAAAAGTCTGTTGATGCAACACTGGATCAGATCCACGCGGTAGCCCCTCTGAATGTAAAGGTAAAACAAGATGAACGTTTTACCAGCATATGCAAGATGGCCGAAGATATGGGTGTCGAACCCATTGAGATTGGCATCGGTATTAATCTGGGTGTCGCAATTGTCGGTGAAATGGGTAGTAGTGGACGTAGTGACTACACCGCAATTGGAGACCCGATCAACCTTGGCGCACGTCTTGAAGCACTCTGTAAATATTATAATTCCATGTGCAATATTTCTAACCATGTCAAAGAACGTATCCCGCAAGATAAATTTATCTTTAGATTTCTGGATCTCGTTACCGTTAAGGGACAATCGATTCCTGTTGAGATATGGCAAATAGTCGACTATGCAGATCTATCTAAGACCCAATGGCAGACGCCACTTTACGCAGTGAAAAAACAACGACTATTGGATGAGCTGGAATATTACGATAGCGGCATCAAGGCTTATAAAGAAGCAAGGTTTGAAGATGCATTAAAAATATTCAGGGATATTCAGGACAACTGGCCTGATAAAACCAATAAAAATATCTACAACATGTATATAGAGCGATGTGAGCACTATATTGAAGAACCGCCAGGTAACGACTTTAATGGTGTCTTCGCACATAAGACAAAGGGCTAGAGAAAAAACCATTGAATAAAATCTATAACTCAGGTCGGACTTGTCTTCTATCTAAACGGATCAATAACTACGCTATAGTTTCTAAATGCAAAAAATGGTGGCCAGGGACAGAATCGAACTGCCGACACGAGGATTTTCAGTCCTCTGCTCTACCGACTGAGCTACCTGGCCATTTATTTATGATGAACAAAAAAAGACGCGTATTAAACCGGTATAGACGAACCACGTCAAGCTAGACGTTATTTTTCTGGTTCTACGAACTCTTTAGGTGCTTCGGAGCCTTTGCCGAAGAAAAATTTTTCCATCTCTTCTTCAAGGAATTTGCGGTCTTTAGGCTCGATAGGTGTCAATCTATACTCATTTATCAACATAGTTTGATGACTCAACCACATCTGCCACGCTTCCTGCGAAGCCTGCTCATAGATGCGTTTTCCTAACTCTCCTGG
>CAYTIZ010000077.1:0-244 GCA_964437885.1 uncultured Enterobacteriaceae bacterium | reverse complement strand
AGTTAGTGTCGCTAATCCCTCCGCTTCTTTATCCAACTTGACACAATGTATCTTCCGACTCATTCAATCACCATCCTCTTATTATTTAAATCTTTCAACATGGATACAACCGGGGCAGGGAATCCCAAACTGGAACCTTTGCCCGGATTAAGCCAGGTCGATAATCCTTTCTCATTTAGCCTATTCACCCGTCCTTCTAGTTTGATATGAACGGGTTTAATCATCAAATGAAAATGGCTAAATG
>CAYTIZ010000076.1:9741-10262 GCA_964437885.1 uncultured Enterobacteriaceae bacterium | reverse complement strand
TGAACCGGCATGATCATTCAGGTTTTGAGCACGTTTTCTATCACCCCGATCACCTAAGGTAATGAATAGCGTACCATCTTTAGCAAATAGTAATCGTGAACCAAAATGATATCCTGAATTTGTTTTCGGTGATAATTTAAAAATTACTTTCGACTCTCTCAATTCATGCCCCACAAGTTTACCTTTGACAACTTCTGTACCGATACCGCCTTTTCCTTTTGCGGAATAGGATAAATAGATTGTATTGTTATTTTCATAATCGGGATCAAGTGCGATATCAAGTAAGCCGCCCTGTCCTTTAGCTTTTACCTTTGGCAAACCTGTTACAGGTTTTGATAAATGACCATTTTCAATAATTCGTAATCGACCTGGTTTTTCCGTTACCAAGATTCGACCATCAGCTAAAAAATCGACTGACCAGGGATGATCTAATCCATCAACGATTGTTTCAATCGTAAAAGAATGTTTTTCTGAGGAAATAATTTCTGTTGCACATACTGAGAAATTAAAAAATAAAAATG
>CAYTIZ010000076.1:0-9701 GCA_964437885.1 uncultured Enterobacteriaceae bacterium | reverse complement strand
GAGACTAAAATAAGAAATGTTTTATTCATTTTAAAATCCTGTTTATGACGTTTACATTAAAAAATATTTACACTTTTTCTGCCAATAAAATAGCACGAGTTGGTGCAGGATAGCCTTCACACGTTTTATCCTTATCTTGTTTGTCTAGAAAATCGCTTAAAGATTCAAATACCATCCAATCCGTCCGCCGTTGCTCTTTTTGTGTCGTCTTTGTTATATCAATAATCCGTGCATTAATAAAGCCGGCCTCTTCTATCCATTCCATTAGTAAACTACAGCTTGGTATAGACCAAACATTATTCATCTTTGAATAACGCCCTTCTGGAATTAACGCCTCACTTACTTCAGAGTTTATAACTAATGTTTCCAGCACTAATTCTCCGCCTGACTTAAGGCAGTTCATTAATTGATTCAAATGCTCTACAGGATCACGTCGATGATAAATAACACCCATGGAAAAAACCGCATCAAAATTCAACGGGGTTTCTGGCAATGCCTGAATGCCTAAAGGGATAATATCAATATTAAAATCAGGCATATATTTTTTAACCGCGGAGAACTGCATATTGAACAATAATGTCGGATCCATGCCGACAACATATTTTGCATTAGCGCCTAACATGCGCCAACCGTAATAGCCATTACCACAACCAATATCCAGAATCATTTTATTATCTAATGATTGGATATGTTTTTTTAATCTGTTCCATTTCAAATTTGATCGCCACTCTGTATCTATATCGACACCAAATAGATTAAATGGCCCTTTGCGCCATGGCATTAGTAACTTTAATTGTTCTTCAACTAATCGTTGTTGTTCATCAGTGCAATCTGATTCTGATCCAATGACAATACTATTTGAATTCAAATCGAATGTTGAAACGGGAATTGCAGGAAGATTTTCTATGGCCTCCATCCATTTTGGATAATCACCATGATTAAGACTGGAAAAATATTCAGATAATTGTTCATCAAGCAATCTTGACCAATCAGCCATGCCATTTTCATCAAGTACTTGTAATAACTTGCTGTAATCCATTACAAGGAAATGTTATTTAATGGCGACCAGTGATATAAAATTAAAACACTTCAACCAGACGAAAGCATTTTCAAAACCACTGTTATTTAAACGATCAAGATGTGTTTCAATAGACTCTGGCACAAGCACATGTTCCAGGGCTTCACGTTTACTTGCTATTTCAAGTTTTTCATACCCATTTAATTCTTTCATATGATGGTGCAGATGATTCATCGTTTCATTTTCTACTTCATTATCAAACTTTATCTTTTCAGACAAAATTAAAACGCCACCCGGCAACAAGCCCTCAACTATTTTTTCAATTAAGCTATTACGTTGTTCTAGCGGAATAAATTGCAAGGTGAAATTCATTGCAACGACAGAAGCATTAATAATCTCAGTATCAAGAACATCTTGTAATATGAATTCAATATCCTGATTTTCATTAGGAATATTCTCACTACAAGCATCGATCATTGCCTGAGAATTATCTACAGCAATAATTTTACATTTTTTATTCTTCAAGCCCTGTTGTATGGCAAAACTCACTGCGCCAAGAGAACAGCCAAGATCATAAACATTCGTATTCTCTTGCACATAATCATCAGCCATAACACTAATCATGGAAATCGTTAGTGGATAACCCGGAACAGACCGATCAATCATATCAGGGAAAACATCGACAACCCGCTTGTTAAACTCAAACGGCTTAAGCGGTTTATCTGTTGAACGATAGAGTGTGTCTTTCATATCATTAGTCTGAAATGATTAATTTTGAAATATTAACCTGCAAAATAAATCGGCCTATGTTCTGGCAACCATTGTTCGTATTTCTTCATGCAATTTTGAAACAACTCACTTTGTTCAAAATTAATAGTCCAGTTTCTTAGTGACACATAGGGACTCGTTTGAAACCAGTCGATATCAACCTTTGCAAACTGTCTGATAAAGGGAAATATAGCAATATCGGCAAAAGATATTCGATTGCCAAGCAAGGCAATGCCTTTGTTACTATTCAACTGTTTCTCTATTAACGTCAGAAAGCCCGTTGCATAGTCACGATAGTATTCTTGTGAGTGCTCAGAGTAGTCCACGTGGTATTTATAACGATCCAGATAATATTTAAATTCATTATCATTGTAATCAATCAAAAATTGGCTCTGTAATTTATCTTCTTTCAACCAGCTATCAGGATCGTTTTTATTTAAAGCCCAAAGCATGACATCACTACTTTGTTCAATTACTTCATCTTCAGATGTCAGCAATATCGGCACTGTTCCCTTATCTGATAATAACAACAACGATTCCGGTTTATCTTTCAAGATAACTTCTCGAAGTTCACATTTTATTTTTGCCTGATAGAGGGCCATTCGTGCACGCATGGCATAGGGGCAACGTCTAAAAGAATAAAGCACAGGAATCTTTTCCATTACTAAAAACCAATTATTAATCGTGAACTTGTACTTTTTCGCCAATATGTTTTTGATTGCGTTGTTCAGCCAACTCAACCTGATATTGGCGCTCGCCAAAGTTTGAACGCTGCTCTTCTGTTGTTTCATTTATACAACGCGGACATGACACACCTTCCTGGTAATCTTTTGACTGCATATCTTCATCTGAAACAGGACGACGACAGGCAAAGCATTGTTTATAACTACCTTCAGCCAATTCATGATCAATCGAAACGCGGGAATCAAAGACAAAGCATTCGCCTTTCCAAAGACTTTCATCTGCACTAACTTCTTCAAGATATTTTAAAATGCCGCCGTTTAATTGATAAACCTCTTCAAATCCCTGTTCAAGCATATAAGCACATGCTTTTTCACAACGTATGCCGCCCGTACAAAACATAGCTACCTTTTTGTGTTTTTCCGGATCCAGCTGTTGCTTGACATAATCGGGAAATTCACGAAAGTTTGTCGTCTCAGGCGAAACTGCATTTTTAAAAGAACCTATTTGAAATTCATATTCATTACGTGTATCTATCAGTAAAACGTCCGGATCACTAATTAAGGCATTCCAGTCTTTAGCTTCGACTCGCACTTCCGAAGTTTCTATAGGTTTGATATCAGGCTGACCCATCGTCACAATTTCTTTTTTAAGCTTCACCTTCATGCGATGAAATGGTAACTCGTCTGATAAGGATTCCTTATATTCAAGCTCATTCAAACGTTGGTCAGATTTCAAATGGTTCAATAAAGCATCAATTGCTTTTCGCGAACCGGCAACAGTACCGTTAATACCCTCTTCTGCCGGCAACAGGGTTCCTTTAATATTCTGTTCCCGACAGAAAGCCAACAGCCTGGGCTGAATAGCCTCGTAATCAGGAAGACGGATAAATTTATACATTGCCGCCACAACATATTGCTCAGCCATAATGACTTTTCTCGCTAAAATAATGGGAACTATACGACTTTATCAGATTCTGTATTATATAATAGAATCTGTCGTGATTTCTCGCTTTCATGCTTGTATTTAGTGGTCTGAAAACAAGAAAAATTTAAGTATAGCGACCTACAGTCGATGATTGTTTGAATGTTAGAAAATAAAAAAAAATCCAACAATGAAGATAGGAGAAATCACTATCGCACACTGAATGTGCAGCCTGACGCCCCTCTGGAAAGCATTAAGAATAATTACCGAACCTTATTACAGAAATTACGCTTGCATCCTGATCTTGGTGGAGAAAACTGGAATGCCAGCATCATCAATGAAGCCTACAATATTTTACGTAATCCACTTAAACGAGCCGCTTACGATAAAAAGCTGTTGCAGCGTTATGATTTAAAATCATTATCTCGCGGAAACCTGGCGAAAAAAACAACGCATCAGTACGGCAATACATTCAATGCTGAAGACCGATACGGAAACAAAAGAAATTTTTATCGCTTTTTTAATATTCAGCCAGACTCACCAAAACACATTATTAAAACGACTTATCTGGCTCTATCTAAAAATCCAGATATCCCTAAAGATTTATTAAACGAAGCCTATACTATTCTAAGCAATCCGGATAAACGTGCTTTATACGACAAACTGATTTCTCAGCATAGCCACGCTGATGCTTTAGATAAATTAACAACAAACCCACACAAGAGACAGGCAAAGCGCCAGCAACATATCCAGAGCCCGGTTCCAACAACAATAAATAGTAAAGTAATTTCGAATACTGCAAAAACAAATAAATTTCGCCTTGATTCAAAATACGGAAACAGCAATAAAAGTTACTACCAACCCGTCATTACGCAATATTGCTCTTTTTGTAAAACGCCTCACAACCAGAGCCCATGTAAACACACTGCCGCCTTCTGTAATGAATGTAAAAGTCCTCTATTCCCGCCATCAAAGACATTTCTTGAACAACAACGTCGAAACATTATTCGGCTATCTAAAAACAGCAATATTCAATTCTATGCTTATTGGCCAGGCAAAAAATTGACCGGGACTATCTCCGATATTTCACCTACTGGTATGCAACTTGTTTCATCAACACCTTTAAACAAAGATCAGATTATCAAACTGGACGGGGATGATTTTAAAGCAGTAGGTATTGTTACTTACAATAAGAATCCATCAGGTTCAGGCGAAACAACAATAAGCGGCATTCAATTTTTAACTGTTAATTTCAATAAAAGTAAAGGCCAATTCCTGTCTGAATCTGCTTAATATTTTTTAGGAATCTCTGATTAAGTCTGTCCTAGATAAATAAATTATCCAGGACAGATACTAAGTTATTCCGATCCTTAATCAGGCTGATTCTACCTGTACCAGATTGTCTGAGAATGAAGGTGCATGCCCCATATCGGTAAATTCGGCTGAACTGATGGAGTTAACTGTGCCGTTATTTAATTGCCTCCAATAACCCAAGGTTGTCACAATAATACCTTGATTTACATCATCGGTAATTTTGGCATCAGCTTCATATGCACCTCGATCATTAAAGACGCGTACCTTATCACCATCGTTAATGCTTCTTGAATCTGCATCTGCCGCATTAATCAAAACGAATTGCTCGCCTTGACCTTTAATCTTGTGATCCATATTCGCATAACAGGAATTCAAAAAACCATGACTCTTGGGCGAAACCATATTCAAGGGGTACTTCTTCGCTAGTTCCGGATTTGTTTCCGGTCGTTCTCTTGGACCAACATAGTCAGGCAAGCTATCAAGATCTTCACCTGGCTGAAATGCTTCATACATTTGTCTAAACGGTGGTGCGACAAAATTCTTGGCACCTTCAACCAAAAATTCACACTTGCCGGAAGGCGTTGGAAAATTTCCTTCTTTGTGTGGACAACGATCATCTTTCGTTCCTACAGTAAGACGGGCAAAACCATTGTTACGCAGATATTCCAGATCAATACCATCACAAGCCGGAGAATCCCAATCGATGAAGTTTTCCAGACACTCTGAATCAGACCATTTTAAACGTTCATCTTCAAAACCCATGAGTGCAGACAAACGTCGGAAGATTTCGTTATTAGGTATCGCTTCTCCCGGAGACTCAACACTCTTGGCATTGTAAGTCAGGTACAAATGACCCCATGACAAAATAATATCTTCCATCTCGGCACCCATCGATGCCGGTAAGATGATATCAGCATAAGAAGCCGTATCCGAAATAAAATGTTCTGCAGATACCATAAATAAATCTTCATTCAACAAACCTTCAACAATTTTGTCTGTCTCTGGTGCTTGTGTCACCGGATTTGAATTCCAAATCATCATCGATTTAATCGGTACATCCAAATCCATCTCGCCGGTTAAGGCACGACCTATTTGAATATTACTAATCACACGCGTGCCTTCAGGAATTAAATCAGGTCGACACATCACATCAAATTTGTACGGATGTTCCCAAACGGGGAATTGCGTAACACCGCCACCAACATGTTTCCATGCGCCAGTTAACGCAGGAATACAGGTAACTGCACGTATGGTTTGACCACCACCGTAATGACGTTCGAGAGCGACGCCCATACGAATCGCTGCGGGTTGCTCAGTGGCTAATTCTTTTGCCAGTTGTCGAATATCAGCAGCAGCAACGCCGGTAATTTCTTCTGCCCATTCCGGTGTACGATCCTTGGCACGTTCAGCCAATTCGTCATATCCCACCGTGTAATTTTCAACATAATCTTTATCAACTAAGTCTTGTTCGATAATGCTGTTAATCAATGCCATTGCCAAGGCACCATCAGTACCGGGTTTAGGCGCGATATGCCAATCAGCTTGTTTCGCTGTTTTTGATTTGTAGGTATCAATAACAACGACCTTGGCACCCTTCTGTTGTGCCTCTTTAACAATCGCCCAGTGATGTAGATTGGTACTGACACTGTTACACGCCCAAATCACAATATACTTTGAATGAATATAACTTTCAGGATCGACACCCGCCGTTGGTCCAACCGTTAATAACCAGGCAGTACAAGAACCTTCACCACAAAACGTACGTTCCATGACCGTCGCACCCATTCGGGCAAAGAAAGCGTCACCGCCATTCAGACCATGTACTAAGCCTTGATGTCCTAAATAACTGTAAGGGACGATCGCTTGTGGACCATGTTCTTCAATAATAGCCTTCCACTTTGTTGTAATTTCATTGAGTGCGTCATCCCAGCTGATACGTTCAAATTGTTTACTGCCTTTTGGGCCAGTACGACGCAGGGGATATAACACACGATCAGGATGATAATGCCGTTTTTCATAATCCTTTAATTTGACGCAAAGCCCGCCGCGCGTCATGGGATGGTCTTTATTGCCTCTGACGCCGATGACTTTGCCATCTTCAATATCAAACACCATCGCGCAAGTATCAGGACAGTCGTGTGGGCAACCACCGAATGCGGTTTCAACTTTGGGATTAGATGCCATTATAAAACCACCTCTTCTAAGTTATTATCTTAATTGTCGGTTAATAATACGCTTATTCTACTAAAAATGAATACTCTAAAAAAATTAGAAATCAGGAGTTATCGACATGAGCAACACAGCTACTAAAATAAGTGATACTGAAATAATTGAAAAAACTATTCAGTTTTATATTAATGAAGCAAAGTCTGGTAAGGGCAATGACATGAAGCCAGCGCTTCATTCAGATGCGGCAATCTTTGACTATATTGGCAATGACTTATTTGAAGGCTCCATACAAAAGCTTTTTGATTGGAATGATGAGAATGGCCCAGCGACTGAACTTGAAGCAAAGATAGCCAGTATTGATCTGGTTGGCACAGTTGCTTCCATCCGTCCGACTTGAACTTGATAACTGGACTGGTCACAAATTTACCGATTTATTTACTTTGCTTAAAGTGATGGCGTATGGAAAGTCATGAACAAAGTGTTTCACCCGCTACGATTGATGTAATGGATGGTATACTGTGTCGCGCATTTCATGGCAACCGATGCAGAATTCCAGCTTATTGGTGGCTTCCATGCCGGTGTTAAATCCACCCCAGAAAATGATACTTGAGAAAAACCAATGACAAGTATGAAGTGTATCCCAGCGCAAGCCTACCCTTCTTGTTAATCTGATAGGTTCCAAGTAGTGGCGCAAAGTTGGTGTCTGCGTCAGAAGGTATGACGGTCAGAGCGACTTTTGCTGAGCTACATCTATGCACTAACTGTAGTCAGGAAACTGTAGAACGAGACCCATGTAATCTCCATCAGTCCACTGGCAAGACCAGCTGCGATAACGGGTGTAAATATCAATTAGCCAAGCCATGCTTTAAATAGTGATTTTGTTTCATTTTTGATTGCCTTAACTTAAGAAAGCCCTGATTCTTAATACTAACAGTATTATTGGAAAGGCAACGCCCCTCGATGAAGGGTGCTCTATCCATGTAGAATCCGCAAAAATATTTAACTGTGTACTACAAAGTCCAGGGGTAGGGCAGGTGCTCTTCCTGACCGCTACTGTTCATTACCCTTAAAACACAACCACAATCCGTCAACGAGCGCGATCGAGCCTAATCGATTTTCCTATCGCTTCAGAACATCAGCCAGGTCTGCAGGTAGAGGGTATTGTTGTCCGAGGCGCTGACGCTGGTACCGTCCAGCTTGTTGTAGATCACGTACTGTAGCGAAATCTTCGGGTTGAACCACGACCCTCCATTCTTGTTTAACGGCAACCAATCCAGCTGTACGGTCTCGAAGTCGCTGTTCGGCGAACCGTTGGCCGTATCGTAATACGCGGCATCGGCGCTTCCGCTAATGTGGTTGTAGCCCAAGTTGATTCCATATGTCTGATCGTAAAGGTAGCTACCACTCAAGGCTAGAGTATTGAGATAGTTCGAGGTATTTGTGCCGTTTAACACACTGCTGGCGTTCAGCTTCTGGTCCTCGTGGATCCAGGCAAGGCGTCCGGTGAATAAGTGCATCGGGTTCGTATACTGGTATTGGGCATCCACGCCAGTGTCGACATAACGATCGCTACCCGCCGAGCTGTCACGACCCGGATAGATCCTGGCGTAAAGGCCTATAGTCCCCACCTCCACCTCGTGCATGCCCCACGCGTGCTGGAGTGCGAAACGCCAGTAGGGAGCGCCACCGTCGATCTCTAGGTCGATGGAATTCACACCCATTGCCTTAAGGAAGCCGCTACTCAGTGTCTGGTAGACGTTTACCTCTGCATAAACCGTGTTGTCCCAGAACGCGTAGGCGCCGAGACCGGCCACCGTCCCACCGAGGGGATCCGAAATCAGAGTTGTTGCCGCCGGTCCCGGTGCCAAACCGGATCCGGAGAATGGGAAGCTCCATACGGGCGTCGTGTTCCAGGGATCTTGCACACCGGGCGCACTATTGACGTTGAGGCCGTAAATCAGGGAGCCGCCAGCGAAGCTGCCGACATTGGCGAGACGAAAGTCTGCGAGATCCCAGGCGATGCTCCGTTCAATCCCATCATAGGTAACCTGGACGAACGAGCCGAGCTTGTCGAAGGAATCGATCACCCGCCCACCGTAGAAGATGCTCGCCTGACTCAGGGCCCAGTTGTCGTTGGACGCAAAATGCGGTGCGGCGGAAGGATCCTGATCCTTCTCAGTATGTGTGAGTGAGGGCTGCGCCATGGCGGAGAAACGTTTGTAAAAAGGCACATCACCAGCCTGCTGAGTGTAGCCCATGAGCTTGAATTGCCTCCCATATGCGTTGAGTTGCGGGTAGCCTGCGTGGCAGGCGTTGCAGGCCAGACCCGTCTGCCGGGCGAAGGACGGTATGGCTGCCACCGATTGCACCCACATTATTCCGATCAGCAGACTAATTCCGATCAGCAAATTAAAGTGCTGATAATAATTTACCGAGTGTTTCATAGTAATTTAACCCATTTATAGTTTTTGAATAGTCGCTGCTAACAAAGTACGCCCTTAGCTCAACTTAGTAAATAAATAATCGTCAGATGTGGCGTTTGTCTGCTGGAATATCGATTCAAATTTTTGTTTTAACCGCATAGCGTAAATCTCGGGTGGCTTGCCCCCGAGCTGGATAGTGTAAACTGGGGCTTTATCCCAGTTTATGGAACTTCAGAGAAATACGCACCATGTATATCGACTAATGTACCATTTTGTGTGGATCCCGAAATATCGTCATAAAATATTTGTGGAGCCACAAAGAGGTTCAATGAAAGCGATAATTAAGAAGATAACCTCAACTCGGGATAAGAAATTGAACAAACGGCCTGTTCTCCGATCAGATC
>CAYTIZ010000075.1:2224-10429 GCA_964437885.1 uncultured Enterobacteriaceae bacterium | reverse complement strand
AGTTACCATGGAAAACATACAGAAAATGACCGCCGAGTATTACAAAATAAGAGTAGCTGACTTACTCTCTAAAAGACGTAACCGTTCAATAGCAAGACCACGGCAAGTTGCTATGGCTATTTCTAAAGAACTCACCAATCATAGCTTACCTGAAATAGGAGATGCTTTTGGGGGACGAGATCACACTACTGTTCTGCATGCCTGCAGAAAAATAAAAGAATTAAGAAAGACAGAACAGCGAATAGAAGAAGATTATATTAATATCACAAATATTTTAACAAGCTGAATAAAAACTGTGGAAAAAATAATAATAAATTTATATTAATATATATTCACATATTATTAACAATCTTAAAGTAACTTAAACATAATTAATAAACAACCATAAATACTCTCAACTATTTGATTTATATAGTAAAATAGAGATATTAACAGATTTTTTAATCACTAGTAGTAATAATAATAGGTATATATATGAAATTTAATATAGATAGAGACGCACTATTACCTGTATTACAAGCGGTTAGCGGTGTTGTTGATCGACGACAAACGCTCCCTATACTTTCTAATCTATTATTTAATTTGGAACCTGATTTCTTATCTGTAACAGCTACAGACATGGAAGTAGAACTTATTGTTAAATTAAAAGTAAAGTTAGAGCAAACCGGTGAATTAACATTGCCAGCAAGAAAACTATTTGATATTTGCCGAGCGCTTCCACAAGAATCTAAACTTCAGTTTGAAGTAAAAAATGATCGCGTATTGATAAAATCTGGAAAGAGCCGTTTTACTCTAGCAACATTGCCAGCGCCAGAATATCCAGTAATTGATATTACAGAAAACATTGCTGTTTTTAATATAAAACAAAAAGAACTGGATCAATTACTCAGTAATACCCAATTTGCTATGGCACAACAGGACGTACGTTACTATTTAAATGGATTATTACTGGAAATTTCTGCGGATAAACTTAGAGCAGTTGCAACAGACGGCCATCGATTAGCGCTAGATGAAACTAATATAAAAACATCTATAGATGAGCTTATACAAATCATAGTTCCAAGAAAAGGTATTACAGAATTAACTCGTATGCTTCAGGGTGATAGTGAGATAGAAATTCAGGTAAGCACAAACCATATAAGAATTAAAAATGCCGATACGTGTTTTACCAGCAAATTAATTGATGGAAGGTTTCCTGATTATAATCGTGTTATTCCCGAATTAAGCGAAACACCGGTATTAGCAGACCGAGAGGAATTAAAGAACAGCCTTACAAGAGCATCAATTCTTTCTAATGAAAAATATCGTGGCGTTAGAATAATACTTAGCTCCAATAGCTTGCGTGCGTTAGCACATAATCCCGAGCAAGAAGAAGCAGAAGAAGAGTTAGAAGTGCAATACGAAGGAGCTGAAATAGAGATAGGATTTAATGTTTCCTATTTACTGGATACATTATCAATTATCAAAAGCAGTAAGGTTAAGTTAAGTGTTTTGGATGCAAATAGCAGTTGTTTAATTTTACCTAAAGATGATTCGAACTGTCAGTATGTTGTAATGCCTATGCGACTCTAGGAAATGCTCCGCATTGAACAGCTTAGGGCGAAATCAGTAAGGAACCTCGTTGAATTCAATATAGAGCCCTGTCCAAAACTTAATTTTTTTTATGGACCTAATGCGAGCGGCAAAACCTCTGTTCTGGAAAGTATTTATCTTTTGTCGCGGATAAAATCATTTAGGACTAAGCGTATAAACGATGTTGTAAGCCGAGGCGAAGAAAAGCTGCAAGTGTTTGCTAAAGGGCTTAGCCGGGAAAAGGCCTTCTCTGTAGGAGTAGAAAAAGGTAGAGGCGTTACCTGTATAAAATTTGATGGCGAGATAATTCAAACAGCATCAGAACAGGCAAGACGCTTGCCCGTATATATTTTAACACCCGATCACCATATATTATTCACTGGCACACCAAAAGATCGCAGGCACTGGCTAGATTGGTCTCTGTTTCACGTGGAACAAAACTACATGATTGTATGGAAAAGCTATCATCGAGCGCTTCGCCACAGGAATGCCTTATTGAAAGCAGAAAGGGTAATTAATTCTGAGGAATTAACGGGCTGGGAAAAGATGATGTCTGATGAGGCGGCAAAAATAGATGTAATGAGAAAGGAATATATTTCAAATTTAAATCAATTTTTAAATGAAAAACACCTTCCTTTTGTGTTGCCCGGCTCAGGAAGAGTAAAATATTCAAATGAGTCTTATACAAAACAGGACTTAGGCTTTTTACTAGCTGAAAACCGACAAGACGATATAAATAGAGGGTATACCAGTTTGGGGCCACACCGAACCGACATTGTTTTTACTCATGATGATTTTAATGTGGCGAAACATTTGTCACGAGGTCAAACAAAGCTTTTTGGTGCGGCTTTAGTCTCTTCACAAATAGAAATATTAAAAAAATCAGATATCGACGCAATGATGTTGGTTGATGATATGGATGCAGAGCTTGACGAAGAGTCATCTAAGAAAATGTTGGAGTTGTTGTTGGCTAATAATATTCAAACGTTCGTTTCTTCGTTAACAAAACCAGAGTGGTTTCAGCAAGAAAAAGGCAAGCACGCCGTGTTTCACGTGAAACACGGAAAAGTTCAGAAAATGGTAGAATAAACGCAATATTTACTGAGAGAATAATATGTCTGAGGAAAACGAATACGGCTCGTCGCAAATTAAGGTTTTAAAAGGCCTGGAGGCCGTAAGAAAGCGCCCAGGAATGTATATCGGTGACACAGAGGATGGTACGGGTCTGCATCATATGGTGTTTGAGGTTGTTGATAATAGCATTGATGAAGCATTAGCCGGTCATTGTGATCAAATCAAAGTGACGATACATTCTGGTGAAACAATTACCGTTTCTGATAACGGCAGAGGTATTCCCGTCGGTATTCATGAAGAGGAAGGCCTTTCAGCAACGGAAGTTATTATGACGACTTTACATGCGGGCGGTAAATTTGATGATAATTCCTATAAAGTATCTGGTGGTTTACACGGCGTTGGTGTGTCTGTTGTAAATGCGCTTTCGGACAGGCTGGATTTAACTATTTATAGAGAAGGCTTTGTTCATCGCCAAGCTTATAAAAACGGCGATCCGGTTGCTCCTCTGGAAAAAGGCGAAGCTTCAGACAAAACGGGCACCGAGGTTACCTTTATGCCTAGTGTTGCTACTTTTAAGCACATTGAATTTCATTACGATATTCTTGCGAAACGGCTACGAGAGCTCTCCTTTCTAAATTCTGGCATACGCATTGAGTTGCTTGACGAGCGCAGTGAAAAATCGGATATATTTGAATATAAAGGAGGAATAAGTTCTTTTGTTAAGCATTTAAATAAAAACAAAACCCCTTTGCACGAAACGGTTGTCGATATTCAAACCAGCAAAGAGGATGTTGGCGTTGAGCTAGCAATGCAGTGGAATGACTCTTACCAGGAAAATATTTTTTGTTTTACTAATAATATTCCGCAAAAAGATGGCGGAGCCCATCTTTCCGGGTTTAGGGCGGCACTAACCCGAAGCTTTAATCAGTTTATGGATAAACAGGGCGCAGCAGCAAAAGCAAAGGTTAGCGTCAGTGGCGATGATGTTAGAGAAGGTCTTACCGCCGTGTTGTCGATTAAGCTGTCCGACCCAAAGTTTTCCTCCCAGACAAAGGATAAGCTTGTTTCTAGCGAAGTTAAGTCGGTTGTTGAGTCCTGTGTCGCGGAAAAAATACAGGAGTTTTTGCTAGAAAGACCAGCTGAAGCCAAAGCAATTACGGATAAAGTTATTGATGCTGCAAGAGCTCGTGAAGCAGCGCGTAAAGCGAGAGAATTAACCCGTAGAAAATCAGCGCTGGATATTGCCGGATTGCCGGGAAAGTTAGCGGATTGCCAGGAAAAGGATCCTGCCTTATCAGAGCTGTTTCTAGTGGAAGGAGATTCTGCGGGCGGATCAGCAAAACAGGGGCGTGATCGTAAAAATCAGGCGATCTTGCCATTGAAAGGTAAGATCTTGAACGTTGAGAAGGCGCGTTTTGATAAAATGTTGTCTTCCGTAGAAGTGGGCACGCTCATTACTGCCCTTGGGTGCGGTATTGGCAAGGAAGAGTTCGATCCTGAGAAATTAAGATACCACCGCATTATTATCATGACGGATGCGGATGTTGATGGTGCCCATATTAGAACACTATTGCTTACTTTCTTTTATCGTCAAATGTTTGAACTGGTAGAACGGGGGCATATTTATATTGCGCAACCACCTTTGTATAAAATTAAAAAAGGCAAAAGCGAGCGGTATCTTAAAGACGACACTGAAAGAGAAGCTTATTTGCTGGAATTAGCCTTGGAAAACAGTCAGTTACATGCGGGGGGAGGAGAAGCGCCAATAGAAACTCAGGCACTAAAAGAAATGGTTGGCCTCTATATTTCAATGAACCGTGCCTATAGTCGCTTATGTAAACGTTATCACCCAAGCATTGTTGATGCGATCCGCTATATGCCTGTCATCACTGAAGCAGATTGTGCAGATCAGCTTGTGATAAAGAATTGGTTTGGTGAATTAACAAGTCGTTTAAATAACGATGACGCCCATGTAACGGAATATAACTTTGAGTTATTTCCTGCAAACGATGATTTGTCGGGCGCTAAAATTTCATTGCTAATTAATGGGATTGAATCAAGCAATGTCTTCGTGCCGGAGTTTTTCTCTTCAGAAAACTACAAGAAATTAAACGCATTGGAGCAAGGTCTAATGCTGAACGAGGACGCCTATGTCCAACGTAATGAACGAAAGCAAGTAATCACTTCGTGCAAGCAGGCGTTTGATTGGCTAATGAAAGAAGCGGAACAAGGCTTGTCCATTCAGCGCTATAAAGGCCTTGGAGAGATGAACCCTGAGCAGCTTTGGGAAACAACCATGGATTCAAAAACCAGAAGTCTTTTGCAAGTTAAAATTGAAGACGTCATCGGTGCTGACGAGGTGTTTACTACCTTAATGGGCGATCAGGTAGAGCCAAGAAGAGAGTTTATCGAACGTAACGCCCTGGTTGTTGAAAATCTCGATACTTAAAACAGCCTCGAACCCTGTTTTTTTTCCATCATGTTCTGGCAATAGCCCAAACATCAATGCGTTGACAACCCGCTTTTTTCAATAGGCGAGCAAGCTCGTTGACGGTTGAGCCGGTTGTTATTACATCATCAACAATTGCAATGTGTTTTGGAATTGGGTTGTCGTTTAAGCAAAAAGCATCTTTAACGTTTTTTCTTCTAATCTTCATTGGCAGAGCGCTTTGCGGATCGGTATTTTTTATGCGGCGACATAACGATGAGTTTAGCGTCAGTCCAAGCCGCTTGTTTATTTGTACAGCAAACTCCAGGGATTGGTTATAGCCGCGCTCTCGTTGTCTTTTTTTGTGCAAGGGGACGGGGATAATAGTCTTTGGCAATGGCGCCTTCTTTATAAGTTTGTTCGCCAGTATTTCAGCAAAACACCGAGCAAGCTCCGGCCGGTTGTAGAATTTAAATGCTTTAATCAAATGACTTGCTGGATATTGATAATTAAAAAGCACCTCGGTGCTAGTGAAATCAGGCGGCCGTTTCAAGCAAGCGCCACAAATAGCATTATGAGGAGTTTGTCGAGCACAAACAGGACACCTGCTTATATCCAGAATAAAATCCTGTTCGCAGTCCTTGCACCATGTGTAATTAGTTTTTTTAAGACAAAAAAAACAGGCGCCCGGCAAAATTAGTTGTTTGACATCCATGCCAGTCTGTTAACCTTATAGAAAATAAAAAGTTTACAATCAATTCTCGGTATTCATTGTGACATGCTAAACAATGTTTGTTGAGCACCAAAGCAAATTACTAAAAACACGACGATCATATTTATGCAAAAAAATAAAAATACATCAATAAAAAATAACTGGAGCAAAAAAGAAGTCGTTTCATTATTAAGCCAGCCATTTAACGATTTGCTATTTACTGCACAACAAATTCATCGAGAGAATTTTAATCCGAATAATGTTCAATTAAGCACTTTAATGAACATTAAGACCGGGGGCTGTCCGGAAGACTGTGCCTATTGTCCACAGAGTGCGCATTACGATACGGGCGTAGACGCAGAAAAACTATTAGATCTGAATGATGTGTTAATACAGGCAAAGGCAGCGAAAGATAAAGGCGCAACACGATTCTGTATGGGCGCAGCATGGCGCCAACCAAAACAGAAAGATCTCGAAAAAGTAATGACAATGGTTGAGGCGGTTAAAAAGACAGACATGGAAACCTGTGTAACTCTAGGCATGTTGTCTAGAGATCAAGCGAAAGACCTAAAGTCCGCAGGACTGGATTATTATAATCATAATCTGGATTGTTCTCCTGAATACTATTTAAAAATTATTAGTACTCGAGACTACCAGGAGCGACTCGATACGCTTGAGCACGTTAGAGAAGCTGACATCAATGTTTGTTGTGGCGGCATTATCGGCATGGGTGAAGATCAAAATGATCGAGCTGGTTTATTATTAACCCTGGCTAATATGCCTGCGCAACCAGAGAGCGTTCCGATTAACATGCTGGTACAAGTTGAAGGCACGCCGCTAAC
Source organism: uncultured Enterobacteriaceae bacterium (assembly GCA_964437885.1). Lineage (GTDB taxonomy): Bacteria > Pseudomonadota > Gammaproteobacteria > Eutrophobiales > Eutrophobiaceae > UBA7359. The sequence goes on along the minus strand of CAYTIZ010000075.1, from coordinate 3,801 downwards.
TGATGTCGACAAGCCGGATGCAATTGATTTCGTCAGAATAATTGCAGCAGCTAGAATAATGATGCCAGCATCGTATGTGCGTCTTTCAGCAGGACGCAATGAAATGACAGATGAGATGCAGGCCTTATGTTTTCTTGCTGGCGCAAACTCCATTTTTTATGGAGAAAAATTACTTACCACAGATAACCCCCAACTAATGCAAGATAAATTATTGTTTGAACGCTTAGGCATACAGTCATCGCAGCATTAAAATTAGTCGTCGATTACAAAAGTGAACTTGCCAGAAGAAATTAATCAACGAAAAGCAGAAAACCTGTTTCGGCAAAGACGGATAGTTAATTCCGCACAAGGAGCATTAATAAAAATAGACAATGAAGAATATTTAAATTTCAGTAGTAATGATTATTTAGGCTTTGCTAATAATTTAGAATTAAAAACTTGCATGACTGAAGCAATAAACAAGTATGGGATAGGCGCTGCATCATCACAATTATTAATTGGACACTTAACGCCACATAACAAATTAGAAGAAAGGCTTGCCAGGTTTTTAAACAGAGAAGCGGCATTAGTTTTTCCAACAGGCTATCAAGCAAATTTGGCAATCGCTTCTGCATTGATAGATTCAAGCACGATCGTTCTTCAGGACAAATTAAATCACGCCTCTTTAATAGATTCGGCTTTGCTTTCTAAAGGCAAGCTTGTTCGTTATCGTCATAATGATCCGGGGCACTTAAAAAAACTTTTAGAAAAACACAAACAAAATAATTGCATGATAATAACAGATAGTGTTTTTAGTATGGATGGAGACACTGCGCCATTAAAAGAAATAGTTGAGCTATGTAAAACATATAATGCTTTTTTAATTGTTGATGATGCACATGGCATTGGTGTTTTAGGAAAGACGGGCGCAGGTTTGCTGGAAGAACTTAAGCTTAATCAAAAACAAGTGCCGTTGCTCGTAGCTACATTCGGAAAATCTTTCGGCGCAAGCGGCGCATTTGTTTCAGGAAGTCGTTTGCATGTAGAGGCGTTTATACAAAAAGCAAGAACCTACATTTATACGACAGCATTATTGCCCGCAATAGCGGCAACAATGATTCGGGCAATAGACATGGCTGTTAGTGGAGATCATTTGCGCAAAAACATAAAAGATTTAATTGTTTTTTATAAAAACCAATTAAGAGATCATGGCTTGAATGTAAGCCGATCTAACTCTCATATACAGCCTTTGATAATTGGCGAAGCAGATAAAGCATTAACAATAAGTAAATCGTTATATGAAAAAAAGATATTGGTCCCGGCAATTAGACCACCAACGGTCGCTAAGGGTACGTCGCGCTTAAGAATAAGCATTACTGCCACACATACGAACGACCAGATAGAAAGACTGGTTAGCTCTCTCAAGGACGCAATGAACACAAATGGATAAAAATCTTGAATGTATTTTATTGCATGGTTGGGGCGTATCAAATGGCGTGTGGCAAGATTTCTCAGACAAATTAGAAGGCTTCAATAAGGTATCAGCACCTAGCCTGTATGAAATAGCAAGCAACACGGAAGACAATAAACTTGAATCT
>CAYTIZ010000075.1:0-2214 GCA_964437885.1 uncultured Enterobacteriaceae bacterium | reverse complement strand
AGCAAAAAAATAAATTCGGACAGCATAGTTATTGCATGGTCAATTGGCGGCCTGATTGCAACACACATGGCAAAGTTAACAAACAAAATCAAAGCCGTTATATTTATTGCTAGCACGCCTTGTTTCATTAATAAAAAAAACTGGCCAAACGTAATCGATCGAAGCAATATTGGCAATCTACAAAAGAAGCTATTAAAAAACACAGAAAACACGCTTGAATATTTTGCCGGGCTAATTGCTCATGGCGATATTACAATAAAAAACACAAATAAATTCTTACGCAATAATCTAGCTAATAAAAAATATAAAACAACACTTTTTGTCTGGCTAACTCAGACGCAAGAAACAGATCAAAGAAAAGAATTAACAGAATTAAATATCCCCGCGCTATTAATATTGGGCGAAAATGATTCGCTTATAAATTCAAAAATAGAAGGTCAGATCAAACAATTAAATTCCAACATAAAACATGAAGTAATAAAAGATTGTGGTCACGCGCCATTTATTAGCAAGCCAGAAGAAACGATCAAAATAATTAATAATTTTATCAATGCAAAATTCAATTGAAGATAATTATGCCGTCGATAGCAGACAGGTTCGAGAAGCATTTAACACGGCTGCAAAAAATTATGATGATTTTTCATTATTGCAACAAACAATCACAAGCCGATCAATTGAATCTTTTGAACACATTAAAATTGAGCCGGAATTAATTCTGGATTTGGGATCCGGCACAGGCCATGGATCAAAGCATTTAAAACAGCAGTTTAAAAAAGCACAGATTTATCAGGCAGATCTATCCACAGAGATGTTAAAAAAATCACGCAAGAAATCCTCCTGTTTTTTTTCAAAGAATCGTTTTCTATGTGCTGATGCAAATCAAATTCCATTAGCAAATAATAGTTTTGATTTGGTGTTTAGCAGCTTGATGTTGCAATGGTGCAATGATCCCGACGCTGTCTTTGCAGAAATAAAACGTGTGCTTAAACCCGGCGGCGTATTTTTGTTTACCAGCTTTGGTCCTGATACTTTAAAAGAATTGCGAGCAAGCTGGCAGCAGGCTGATGATGAAGCTCATGTAAATGCTTTTGCAGATATGCATGATATTGGTGATTCGCTTATTCGCAACGGCATGGATGCGCCAGTGTTGAGCATTGAACATATTGTTTTAACTTATGATGAATGTAAGCAATTAATGCGTGAGCTAAAAAACATAGGCGCTCATAATGTTAATAATGGCAGAAGAAAAACGCTGACCGGAAAACAACGCTTACAAAAAGTAATTAAACATTACGAATCTTACAGACAAAACAATAAATTGCCGGCAACTTATGAGGTCATTTATGGACATGCCTGGAAGCCAGAAGTGGATAAGAATATTAATAAGGCGGCAGGCACTCAAGCCATATCTTTAGAAGATTTGAAGCAAGATCTGGCAAGCAGACGGCCAAAGCAATAATGTCTAAAGGCGTTTTTATTACAGGCACAGATACGGGCATTGGGAAAACTCGGTTTACACTCGCTTTAATGGATGAATTAAAAAAACGAGGAAAGTCAGCTTCTGGAATGAAGCCAATTGCTTCCGGCGCAAGCTTAAACAACGGCAAACTAATAAATGAGGATGCAAGCTTAATAATGCAGCGTTGCAGTAAGCCGGTCGATTATGAATTAATAAACCCGGTTGTTTTTGAATTACCAGTGGCACCACATATTGCTGCCAGTCAAAAAAAGGAAACAATAGATCTGGGTAAAATTACTGCCTGCTATAAGCAATTAGCATCAAATTGCGAAAACGTTGTTGTTGAGGGGGTTGGTGGCTGGAGAGTCCCTGTTTCGAATAAATTAAGCATGGTTGATTTAGTCCGCGCTCTGGATCTTCCGGTGATTTTGGTGGTGGGCCTTAGGCTAGGCTGTATAAATCATGCAATATTGACCGCTGAGGCAATCAGAGCAGACGGTTTAAGCTTGCAAGGCTGGGTAAGCAATAAATTAGACAAAGACTGCTTATGCGCAGAAGAAACAATCGCAACACTAAAAGAAAGCCTGGCTTGCCCCTACATAGCTAATTTACCTTATATGGAGGATTTTGAGCTTGATAAGGCGCTCGACAGAATCGATTTGTCGCTTGTCTTCGCCTCCTAGGCCAGAGCAGAAGCGGGCGGACAGAATTTTGATCTAGATCAAGATTGAGCCGATAAAATATTGACGCATATC
>CAYTIZ010000074.1:0-10514 GCA_964437885.1 uncultured Enterobacteriaceae bacterium | reverse complement strand
TAAAAGCCAACGCTGCAAAAGGAACATCATCTGCTGCATGTCTTTCACCTTCAGACTCATTTTTATCATCTAATATTCCTGTTATCGCAGGAACATCTACTGGAGACGGCATATACTCAACAACCGCATCCAACATTGTTTGCACACCTTTGTTCTTAAAAGCAGAACCACAAAACACTGGAACCACTTTATTCACTAATGTTTGCAAACGTATACCTTCCTTTATCTGCTCTTGATTCAACTCACCCTTATCAAGGTATACATCCATCAAATCTTCATTCGCTTCTGCTGCATGCTCAACCATGCGCTCATGCCATAGTTCCGCTTCTGCTAGCAAAGCTTCGGGAATGTCTTTTTCTTCAAACTTAATTCCCATGTTTTCTTCTTCCCAGTAAATCGCTTTCATTTTCACCAGGTCAATCACTCCTTCAAAATTCTCTTCAGCACCTATCGGCAGCTGCATAGGAACCGCTTTGCTACCTAATCGTTCGCGAATCTGCTCAACTACACGCAGAAAATCGGCACCCGAACGATCCATCTTATTGATGAAAGCCATACGTGGCACAGAATACTTATTCGCCTGTCGCCAAACTGTTTCCGACTGAGGCTCAACTCCACCTACTGCGCAAAAAACAGCGCAAGCACCATCTAGAACACGCAATGAACGTTCGACTTCAATCGTAAAATCAACGTGCCCTGGTGTATCAATAATATTGATACGATGCTCATCAAACTGTGACGCTGTACCTTTCCAGAAACAAGTCGTCGCTGCAGAAGTTATTGTTATCCCTCGTTCCTGCTCTTGCTCCATCCAATCCATGGTTGCAGCACCATCATGAACCTCACCTATCTTGTGAGACACACCCGTATAAAACAACACGCGTTCAGTCGTTGTTGTTTTGCCCGCATCAATATGAGCCATAATCCCGATATTCCGGTAGCGCTCAATGGGTGTGTTGCGTGCCATGTTTTTAAATTATTAATCGTAATTACCAACGGTAATGTGAAAAAGCCTTGTTTGCTTCAGCCATACGATGCGTATCTTCACGCTTCTTAATCGCTGTACCACGATTTTCAGAAGCATCCAACAACTCACCCGCCAAACGTAGACCCATATTTTTTTCGCCGCGATTTTTAGCGGCATCTACTATCCAACGCATAGCTAGAGTTATGCTGCGATCCGTTCTGACTTCAATCGGAATCTGGTAAGTTGCGCCACCAACTCGACGTGACTTCACTTCTACAACAGGACGAATATTCTCAAGTGCCTTGTTAAAAACTTCGAGTGGCTCAGGATTACCCTTGTCACCAATTTGACCCAGTGCACCATAAACAATTTTTTCAGCAATAGACTTCTTTCCACTACGCATAATAATGTTGATGAATTTAGCCAACACCTTATCTCCGTATTTCGGATCAGGCAGAATTTCTGTTTTCTCAGCTACGCGTCTTCTAGACATAATTCAAACTATTCCTGTATCTATTCTTAATATAAGTACTGTTTATGACTTAGGTCGTTTTGTACCGTATTTAGAACGACCCTGACGCCTGTCAGCCACACCTGAAGTATCCAAGGTGCCGCGCACAGTATGATAACGAACGCCCGGTAAATCCTTCACACGACCACCTCTGATTAAAATTACAGAGTGTTCTTGTAAATTATGACCTTCACCACCGATGTAAGTGGTCACTTCATGTCCATTAGTCAATCGAACACGAGCTACTTTTCGTAGTGCAGAGTTCGGCTTCTTTGGCGTTGTTGTATATACGCGTGTACATACACCCCGTCTTTGAGGACAAGCCTCTAATGCAGGCACTTTGCTCTTTACTATTTGTCGCTTGCGCGGATTTCTGACTAATTGGTTAATTGTTGGCATAAAATTATCTTATATTTCAATTTGTTAAGTGCGCAGACCACCTCACCTATCCGGACTGTAGCATTCAATAATATGAATGCGCCTACTCCTGCCAGTACGGACATGCGCAGAATTTCTTCGGATATCCTAGAGGTTTTGTCTGAACTATCGCCGAATTATCCAAAATTCGCCGAAATTTCCAGTACTTACAATAAAATGACAGACTGAGAAAACTGACTCAGTCTGTCAAAGAGGCGGGATTTTATGTCCTTGGTGATGATCATGTCAAGGAAGATCACAGCTTATTTTTCAAGTTCCGGTCGTACCCTCAACAGCTTCAGAACCTGAGTCAATAACAGGGATTTCAACATCTTCAATTTCCACGTCTTCTACAGCTACTTCTGGTGCATTTCTAGCCTCTAAACGCTCTTTACGCTCTGCATGATAGGCAAGACCCGTACCTGCTGGAATAAGACGACCAACAATGACATTTTCCTTTAATCCACGCAGAACATCACGCTTACCGCAGACACTGGCTTCAGTCAGAACGCGTGTCGTCTCCTGGAATGAAGCCGCCGAGATAAATGATTCCGTTGAAAGCGAGGCTTTGGTGATACCAAGCAAAATAGGCACCCATTCAGCAGGTTTTTTGCCTTCTGCTTCAATACGCTCATTCTCTTCTAATACTCTCGAACGCTCCATTTGTTCACCTTTCAGGAAGGTTGTGTCGCCAGAATCGGTAATTTCTGCCTTACGCAACATCTGTCGTACGATAACTTCAATGTGCTTATCATTAATTTTCACACCCTGAAGACGATAAACTTCCTGTATCTCACTACTGATGAAGTCATATAAGGCTCGAACACCTTTAAGCCTAAGAATGTCATGTGGTGTAGGAGGTCCATCAACAATGTTTTCGCCTTTGACCACGTGCTCACCTTCGAACACACTGACATGACGCCATTTTGGAATCAGTATTTCATAGACGTTGTCCTCACCCTGACCAGTAATAACAACCCTCTGCTTACCTTTTGTTTCTTTACCAAAACTGATAATGCCGGAAATTTCCGCCAATACTGCTGGTTCTTTCGGTTTACGGGCTTCAAACAAGTCAGCAACTCTGGGTAAACCACCTGTAATATCACGGGTTTTTAGCGATTCTTGAGGAAGTCGCGCTATAACATCACCAATATTAACTTCTTTGCTATCGCTTACATTAATAAGAGCCCTGGCTGGCAATAAATAATGAGCAAGTTGTTCGGTACCTGGGATTTTAAGGTCTTCACCATCCTCACCAACCAACTTCACAGTAGGGCGCAAATCTTTCGCACTAGACACACGCTGCTTTGGATCCATGATAACAATATTAGTCAAACCAGTGATGTCATCGGTATGACGAGTCACGGTAACACCTTCAACAATATCAGAGAATTGAACACGCCCTTTAACTTCAGTTATCACAGGATGTGTATGTGGATCCCAAGATGCTATTTGTTGTCCAGGCATGGTCTTCTCGCTATCACCTACAGTTAAAACAGCGCCATAAGGTACCTTGTAGTGCTCACGCTCACGACCTGTTTCATCACGAACCAAAATTTCACCTGAACGAGAGATAACAACTTTGTTACCACTATCCTGTTCTAATATCTTAACATTGACTAAATGCACCGTGCCGCCGCTCTTAACTTCAATGCTACTGACTGCAGCCGCACGTGACGCTGCACCACCAATATGGAAAGTACGCATGGTTAACTGTGTACCCGGTTCACCAATTGATTGTGCTGCGATAACACCAACCGCTTCACCGATATTAACCAGATGTCCACGACCCAAATCACGGCCATAGCACAGTCGACAAGTGCCATGACGTGTATTACAAGTAATGGTTGATCGAACAACCGCCTGATCAACACCTTTCTCATCAAGTACATCGACCCAATGCTCATCAAGTAAGGTTCCTGCTTTTGCAACAACATCGCCTTCAACGTTAACAGCATCTCTTAATAATACTCTTCCAAGCACAAGTTCTCTTAAAGGCTCAATAACATCCCCGCCTTCAATAATAGGAGTCATTTCCAGACCTTCTTCCGTGCCGCAATCTTCTTCTGATACAACCAAATCCTGAGAAACATCAACTAAGCGACGTGTCAGATAACCGGAATTTGCTGTTTTTAACGCAGTATCAGCAAGACCTTTACGTGCACCGTGTGTCGAAATGAAGTACTGAAGCACATCAAGTCCTTCACGGAAATTTGCAGTAATAGGTGTTTCAATAATAGAACCGTCTGGCTTGGCCATCAGACCACGCATACCAGCTAACTGCCTGATTTGCGCCGCTGAACCTCGAGCACCTGAATCAGCCATCATATAAATTGAATTAAAAGAAGGTTCTTCCACTTCTTTACCTTCACTATCAATTTTAATATCGACACCCAATTTATCCATCATTGCCTTGGCAACCTGATCATTGGTACGTGACCAAATATCAACAACTTTGTTATAACGTTCTCCATCGGTAATTAAGCCTGAAGCATATTGTTCTTCAAAACTTTTAACCTGATCTTCTGCTTTGCCAATAATGTCATTCTTGTCATCTGGCACAACCATATCTTCAATACCGATAGACACGCCTGCACGCGTTGAATATTTAAAACCGGTGTACATCAATTTATCTGAAAAGATGACCGTTTCTTTTAATTCCAACTTTCTATAACAAGTGTTAACTAACTGAGAAATAGTTTTTTTCGTCATTACCTTGTCGATATGCTCGAAAGGTATAGTGTCCGGCAGGATATATGATAACAAAGCACGTCCTGCTGTAGTGTCATAACGTTTTAAAGTCACCTGCTTTTCACCATTCTCATCAACAGTAACTTCACGGATACGAACTTTAACTCTTGCCTGCAGGGAAACCACATTACTTTCGTAAGCACGATTAACCTCATTTACATCGGCAAAAGCCATACCCGTGCCTTTCGCTTCAACAGATTCACGTGTCAAATAATAGAGACCAAGTACGACGTCTTGCGTCGGCACAATGATAGGTTCGCCGTTAGCTGGTGATAAAATATTATTGGTCGACATCATCAATGTACGGGCTTCAAGCTGTGCTTCAATCGACAAAGGCACATGTACCGCCATCTGATCGCCATCAAAGTCAGCATTAAATGCAGTACAAACTAATGGATGTAACTGAATTGCTTTACCTTCAATCAAGATAGGCTCAAAAGCCTGTATGCCTAGTCTATGTAATGTTGGCGCACGGTTAAGCATGATTGGATGTTCACGAATTACTTCTTCAAGTACATCCCAGACTTCAGTGCCTTCACGTTCAACCAATTTTTTTGCTGCCTTGATTGTTGTCGCCAGGCCACGTCTTTCCAATTTACTAAAGATAAAAGGCTTAAATAATTCCAGAGCCATTTTTTTAGGAAGACCACATTGATGTAATCGTAAAGTCGGACCCACAACAATTACTGAACGACCAGAGTAATCAACACGCTTGCCTAACAAGTTTTGACGAAAACGTCCTTGCTTACCCTTAATCATATCTGCCAATGATTTTAATGGCAGTTTATTTGTCCCTGTTATTGCTCGACCACGTCGTCCATTATCAAGCAGGGCATCAACAGATTCCTGTAACATACGTTTTTCATTACGCACGATAATGTCCGGCGCATTAAGATCCAATAAACGTTTTAAACGGTTATTTCTGTTAATAACACGGCGATATAAATCATTAAGATCAGAAGTTGCAAAACGACCACCATCTAGTGGAACCAAAGGACGTAACTCCGGTGGCAGAACTGGTAAAACCAACAGAACCATCCATTCAGGTTTGTTACCAGAATCCTTAAATGCCTCAAGTAACTTCAAACGTTTTGTTAACTTACGCAGCTTTGTCTCAGAATTTGTATTTGGGATTATTTCTCGTAGCTCGGCAATTTCTTCGTCGAGGTCGATGAACTTAAGTAATGCACGAATAGCTTCTGCGCCCATCTTTGCTTCGAACTCATCACCATATTGCTCAATTGCTTCAAGATAATTTTCTTCTGTCAGCATTTGGCCGCGTTCAAGATCGGTCATGCCAGGCTCTATTACAGCATAAGCTTCAAAATAGAGAACACGTTCTATTTCGCGTAAGGTCATATCCAACATCAATCCCATTCTTGATGGCAGTGATTTTAAAAACCAGATATGAGCAACCGGGCTGGCCAAGTCAATATGCCCCATGCGTTCACGTCTTACCTTTGACAGAGTAACTTCAACACCACATTTCTCACATACAACACCACGATGTTTAAGTCTTTTGTATTTTCCACACAGGCATTCATAATCTTTGACTGGGCCAAAAATTTTGGCACAAAAAAGACCGTCGCGCTCTGGTTTAAACGTACGATAGTTTATCGTTTCTGGTTTTTTAACTTCTCCAAAGGACCATGATCGAATTTTTTCAGGTGATGCCAGACCAATTGCAATAGCATCAAATTCTTCAACCTGCCCCTGTTGCTTTAAAAGCTTAAGTAAGTCTTTCAAGGTTTGCCCCCTATGGAGATTTGTTCGAATCTAAATCCGAAAATCGATACATTAATATTCATTTCTTTCATTCTGCCAAGTTGTTACTGATCAAGTTCGATATCGATACCAAGTGACCGAATCTCTTTAACCAATACATTGAAAGACTCAGGCATGCCTGCTTCCATCTGATGATCACCATCAACAATGTTTTTATACATTTTGGTACGACCATTAACATCATCTGATTTTACTGTTAGCATTTCTTGTAAGGTATATGCAGCACCATAAGCTTCAAGTGCCCACACTTCCATTTCACCAAAACGCTGTCCACCAAATTGAGCTTTACCACCCAATGGTTGTTGTGTAACCAGACTGTATGGCCCTGTTGAACGTGCATGCATTTTGTCATCAACCAGATGATTCAATTTAAGCATGTACATGTAACCAACAGTTACTCGACGTTCAAAGACATCACCAGTACGTCCATCATATAAAGTCATTTGTCCATCTTCAGGAAGATCAGCCAACTTCAACATAGCCTTAATCTCTTCTTCCGATGCACCATCAAAAACCGGCGTCGCCATAGGCACACCATCTTTCAGGTTGTGCGCTAACTCAGTAATCTCTTCATCAGAAAATGAATCTAAATCTTCTTTCTTACCACTGGTGTTATAGATTTTATCAAGTAACTGGCGAACTTCAGCTGTCTTAGCTTGCTGTTCAAGCAACTTACCAATCTTGATGCCAACACCTTTTGCAGCCCAACCTAAATGAGTTTCCAAAATCTGGCCGACATTCATTCGAGAAGGAACACCTAACGGATTCAATACGACATCTACCGGCGTGCCATCTTCCATATGCGGCATATCTTCAACAGGAACGATTATAGAAATAACACCTTTATTACCATGACGACCGGCCATCTTATCGCCAGATTGTATGCGTCGTTTAACCGCCACATAAACCTTAACCATTTTCAGTACACCTGGAGCCAGATCATCGCCTGAAGTAATTTTCGAACGCTTTTCTTCAAAACGTCTATCAAAATTTTCTTTTAATGCTGTGAATTGTTCTGCTGCATCTTCCAACTGTTTATTTGCTTTATCATCTTTAAGACGAATTTCGAACCATTTATCATTTGATGTTTCATCAAGATATTCTTTGCTAATTTTATCTCCCGCACTCAATCCAGATGGACCGCCTGCAGCAACTTTACCAATTAATAAAGTTTCAACACGCTGATAAACACCCGCTTCCATTATTCTAAGTTGGTCATTTAAATCTTTTCTTACGCTGTTTAATTCTGATTCTTCAATTTGAAGTGCACGCGCGTCTTTTTCAACGCCATCACGAGTAAAGACTTGCACATCAATGACGGTTCCATTCATGCCTGAAGAAACTCGTAAAGAAGTATCTTTAACATCTGATGCCTTCTCACCAAAGATAGCCCTTAGTAGTTTCTCTTCCGGCGTAAGTTGAGTCTCACCTTTAGGCGTAACTTTACCAACTAAAATATCACCAACATTTACTTCAGCACCGATATAGACAACACCGGACTCATCCAGTTTATTTAGTGCGCTTTCACTAACGTTAGGGATATCAGAAGAAATTTCTTCAGAGCCTAGTTTTGTATCACGTGCAACACAGGTTAATTCTTCGATGTGAATCGTAGTGTAGCGATCTTCTTTAACCAATTTTTCGGAAAGTAAAATTGAATCCTCAAAGTTGTATCCATTCCATGGCATAAAGGCAACTAACATATTTTGTCCTAATGCCAGTTCCCCCATGTCCGTAGAAGGACCATCTGCAAGCACATCACCTTTTACTATTTGATCGCTTGTCTTCACTAATGGTTTTTGGTTAATACAAGTATTTTGGTTAGAACGTGTATATTTAGTCAGGTTATAAATATCAACACCTGGCTCACCCGCAACAACTTCATCATCATTAACACGTATTACAATTCGACTGGCATCTACAGAGTCAACAACACCACCTCGTTCCGAAATTACGGTAACACCCGAATCGATTGCCACTCGTCTTTCCATACCAGTACCAACCAGGGGTTTATCCGCTCTTAAGGTTGGTACAGCCTGGCGTTGCATATTGGAACCCATCAATGCACGGTTCGCGTCATCATGCTCCAAAAATGGAATCATAGATGCTGCTACGGAAACAATTTGCCGTGGAGACACATCCATATAATTGATCTTGTCTGGCGTAGACATAGCAAATTCATTTGCGTGACGACAAGATACAAGTTCATCAATTAATTTACCTTTTGCATCCAGATTTGCACTTGCTTGTGCAATCACATAGTCACCTTCTTCTATAGCAGATAAGTATTCTATTTCATCTGTCGCTTTACCCTTGACAACCTTACGATAAGGAGTCTCAAGAAAACCATAGGAATTCGTTCTAGCATAGATAGCCATTGAATTAATCAAACCAATGTTGGGTCCTTCTGGAGTTTCAATAGGACAAACACGACCATAATGTGTTGGATGCACATCACGCACCTCAAAGCCAGCACGTTCACGGGTCAAACCGCCTGGTCCCAATGCAGAAATACGTCGTTTGTGAGTAATCTCTGATAAAGGATTATTTTGATCCATAAACTGGGATAACTGACTTGAACCAAAAAATTCTTTTATTACAGCGGAAACAGGTTTCGCGTTGATTATCTCTTGTGGCATCAACCCTTCTGATTCAGCCAGACTCAAACGTTCCTTAACTGCACGCTCAACTCTAACAAGGCCAACACGAAATTGATTTTCAGCCATTTCACCAACACTACGAATACGACGATTACCGAGATGGTCAATATCATCGATGGTGCCTTTGCCATTACGTATATCAAGTAACACTTTCATTACGGCAACGATATCTTCATTCGAAAGAACACCTTCGCCTTCAACTTCTTTACGACCTACTCGACGATTAAACTTCATTCGGCCAACGGCAGAAAGGTTATAACGGTCAGGACTAAAAAACAGGTTCTTAAATAAATTTTCAGCAGCATCCTTTGTCGGTGGCTCACCAGGTCGCATCATGCGATAAATCTCAACCTGAGCTTCTAGTTGATTGTTACTCGGATCGGCTCGCAATGTATCAGCAATAAAAGAACCGCTATCCAATTCGTTAGTGTAAATAGTCTCTAGCGCAAGACTTTTTCCTTTATATTCAGTAATTTTTTCAAGCAATTCTTCTGTAATTTCAGTATTTGCTGGAAATTCAATTTCGCCTGTTTCTTCATCAACGATATCAACAATATCCTTAGCGACGACTTTACCAATCAGGAATTCTGCGGGAACAGTTAAAGAGGTCAAACCTGCTTTTTCAATTTCCCTGATATGGCGAGCTGTTATACGACGTTCTTTTTCAACAATAACTTTTCCCTTCTTCGTTTTAATATCAAACGATGCCGTTTCACCGCGCAAACGATCGGGAACCAGATCCAGAGTAATAGCCTTACTGGTAACCTTGAACGTATCAGTATCAAAGAAAATACCGAGTATTTCTTCAGTTGAATAGCCTAAGGCACGCAACAAAATAGTTGCATGAATTTTACGTCGACGGTCAATACGACAATAAACAAGATCTTTTGCATCGAATTCAAAATCCAGCCACGAACCACGATAAGGAATAACACGTGCGGAATAGAGTAATTTTCCAGATGAATGTGTCTTGCCTTTATCATGCTCGAAAAATACACCTGGCGAACGATGCATCTGCGAAACAATTACACGTTCTGTGCCATTGATTACAAAAGTACCGGTGCGAGTCATTAATGGCATCTCACCCATGTATACTTCCTGCTCTTTAATATCCTTTACAACTTTGTTGTTTAGCCCTGCCTCTTTATCATAAATAATAAGACGAGTTTTAACACGCAATGAGGATGCATAAGTCAATCCTCTGAGCTGGCATTCTTTAACATCAAAGACTGGAGTACCTAGCTTATAGCTAACATACTCCAAAGCGGCATTGCCCGAGAAGCTGACGATCGGAAAGACAGATTTGAACGCAGCTTGCAATCCAATATCTGTTCTCTCTTCAGGATTAGTGTCAACTTGTATGAATCGGGCAAACGACTCAATCTGAGTCGCAACCAGATAAGGTATTTCCATAATACTGGTG
>CAYTIZ010000073.1:4647-10535 GCA_964437885.1 uncultured Enterobacteriaceae bacterium | reverse complement strand
CCTGATCTGGTTAGTACCAGCGTAGGGAAGCAAGCATCTTGCCATTGGCGCTCAAAATAACAATTCTTTTAATATGAAAGAGGCTATTTTAATGAGTGCAACTATCGATTCCATGCTGAGTGAGACTGCCGTTGTTGACGACAGAATTATCGAAGCTATTCCAAATTCGAAAAAAATACATGTTACCGGCTCAAGAGCAGATATTCGAGTGCCTATGCGGGAAATTTCCTGCTCGCCAACTCAAACTCAACATGGTCTTGAAGAAAATACGCCAATTACTGTTTACGATACCTCTGGTCCTTATACTGATCCCGAGGTAGCTATTGATATTCGAAAAGGTTTACAGCCTTTGAGAAAACAATGGATTTCTGAGCGAAATGATACGGTTGAACTTGATGGGCCGAGTTCAGAATATGGTGTTAAACGTTTGAATGATCCGGAATTGCAAAAATTACGCTATTCACAACCACCAAAGCCACGTGTGGCTAAAGCCGGCGCCAATGTCACTCAGATGCACTATGCAAAAAAAGGAATTATCACGCCAGAAATGGAATTTATCGCAATACGTGAAAATCAGCGTTTGAATGAAGTTACCGATGAGACATTACTCCGACGACATCCCGGGATGCCCTGGCAAAGTACTTTGCCCGAGCTAGTGACCCCTGAATTTGTCCGGGATGAAGTTGCAGCAGGTCGTGCCATTATACCAAATAATATTAATCACCCGGAATCTGAGCCGATGATTATTGGGCGTAATTTTCTGGTAAAGATTAATGCCAATATTGGAAATTCAGCACTGGGTTCATCCATTGAGGATGAAGTAGAAAAAATGACCTGGTCGATTCGCTGTGGTGGCGATACGGTGATGGATCTTTCAACAGGCAAGAACATTCATGAAACACGTGAGTGGATAGTCAGAAATTCGCCGGTACCGATTGGCACCGTGCCTATCTATCAGGCGCTGGAAAAAGTGAATGGTAAAGCCGAAGACTTAAGCTGGGAAATTTATCGAGATACTTTAATTGAGCAAGCAGAACAGGGCGTAGATTATTTTACAATTCATGCCGGTGTACGTTTAGCGTATATCCCGTTAACGGCAAAGCGTGTCACCGGGATTGTTTCGCGTGGTGGTTCAATACTGGCGAAATGGTGCTTGGCACATCATAAAGAAAACTTTCTCTATACACATTTCGAAGATATATGTGTATTGATGAAGGATTATGACATCGCTTTTTCTTTAGGTGATGGTTTGCGTCCCGGTTCGTTGGCCGATGCCAATGATGAAGCGCAATTTGCAGAATTAAAAACATTGGGAGAATTAACAAAAATTGCATGGAAACATGATGTGCAAGTAATGATAGAAGGTCCAGGTCATGTGCCGATGCATATGATCAAGGAAAATATTGATCGTGAAATGGACGAATGTCATGAAGCACCTTTTTATACTCTGGGGCCACTGACTACGGATATTGCTCCCGGATATGACCATATTACTTCGGCGATAGGTGCAGCGATGATCGGATGGTATGGCACGGCGATGTTATGTTACGTCACGCCAAAGGAACATCTTGGTTTGCCTAATAAAGATGATGTTAAGGAAGGCATTATTACCTATAAAATTGCAGCGCATGCAGCCGATTTGGCAAAAGGTCACCCAACGGCACAACTTAGAGATAATGCCTTATCAAAAGCACGGTTTGAATTTCGTTGGGAAGATCAATTTAATCTTGGTCTGGATCCGGATCGAGCTAAAGATTTTCATGATGAAACTTTACCGAAAGAAGGTCACAAGATTGCGCATTTCTGTTCTATGTGCGGCCCTAATTTTTGTTCCATGAAAATTTCTCAAGATGTTAGAGACTATGCAGATCAACAAGGCCTTGAAAACATGGATGATGCATTAAAGAAAGGAATGGATGATATGTCGAAAGAATTTAAGGAAAAGGGTAGTGAAATTTATAATAAACTTTGATTATGAATAAGTGTTATATACCCGTGATACTTCAAAATGCGTATTTTAGAGTGCGTCTGTTTTTATTCAGGACAAGGCGCGACGATGCGCATGGCCGCTCCCTGAAAAGAGGAGCAACGCCGTCATGGATGAAAACGGGCGTGTTATAAATATGTACTTTGAAGTATCACGGGTATATGTATGTTTAATAAATATAAAAGGTGAAATTGTAATTAGTTGGCCGCAGAGTACACATGATATGTACACTTAGTATCATTTCGCTGTGTGCTCTGTGGCTTTTTACTATTTTGAAAATATTTTTATTAACTAATCGTATGAATAAATGTTCAAGAGGTTTTCCTGATGAACATGGATAATCTCATCGCGCAAACCGCAGATCCGAAGACCACCTCAAACCGGCTACAGACACTACTGGAAAATGAGCAGGCGGTTCAGGTTTTTAATTCATTTTCGGACGAACAAAAATCAGGCTTAATTCGGATACTGGGAATATCCCGGTTTTTATTTAATTTCCTGCATAGACACCCTGATGCTATTTCCTTGATCGGCATACCTTATCAGGCAACAGAAATAACAAATATTTCTGATGTTAATGAGCTACGTCTACATAAATATCGCTGCTTATTACAAATAACCTGGATGGATGTTTGTAATACATGTCCCTATGAAACGGTATTGTTTAATTTAAGTCATTTAGCCGATTCAATTCTCCAAAGCTGTCATGCTCTTGTTACTAAAGAATTAAATGAATTTGAGCCAAATATTGATATCGCTATTATGGCGTTGGGTAAGCTTGGTGCGAATGAATTGAATTACAGTTCTGATGTTGATCTTATTTTTGTGCTACGTAACTATGATAAGGAAAATCGTCATGATATGCATGAATATTATACTCGGCACATACAAAAATTTTGTCGGTTATTGTCAGAAAAATCAGAAGATGGTTTTTTATACCGTGTTGATTTGAATTTGCGTCCATGGGGACGAAGTGCGCCATTAGTATTTTCTTTGGATGATACTGAACAATACTATCAAGCTTCGAAGGAAGTCTGGGAACGCATTGCCTGGCTTCGTGGTCGCGTTGTTGCTGGCTCGAAAGAATTGGGCAGTGAATTGATTTTACGCCTTAAACCCTTTGTCTTTCATAAAATGCTTGGAGATGAAGATGTAAAAAGATTTCTGAAAATTAAAAATGACATGGCTGGCCAACGCAAAAAAGAAGGTCATTGGAATATAAAACTAGGGGAAGGTGGAATTCGAGATATCGAATTTTTTGTTCAACTATTACAAATTATAAATGGTGCGCATTATCCTGATTTGCAGATAACAAACACAATAAAAACATTAAGATGCCTGGAAAATCATGGCGTTATAAATAATGAAGAAAGCGTTGAACTTGAAGATAGCTATCTATTTTTACGTCGACTGGAAAATCGCCTGCAAATGTTCGATGAACAACAAACACATCAACTGCCACATGATGAACAAAAACTTAAACATTTCGCACTAATGATGGGATATAAAAGTAAATCCGTTAATAATGCATATGCTGGTTTCAAGAATGATTTACTGTTGCATCAGCGAATTGCAAAAAAATACTTCGATAAATTATTAACGGAAAATGTCGACTTGTCATTGGGTGATAACCCGATTGAAAGTGCACTCGCCAATGCATGGCATCAAGATGTCGCCAGTAATAGTTTAAATCGTTGGCAAGAACTTTCAGTAAAGGAAGGCTGGAAAATGACGGTTAAATCTCAGGCGCTCATGGTTACTTTGTTTGGAGCAAGTTGGTATTTCACGCGATTTTGTTTTTATAGAGGTGGCAAAATAATTAGCTTGTTTGATAAGGATGTACAAATAACGACGGCTGTAGAATCATCGTTGAATGAGTTAAAACAATTCCCCATGGGCTATTCATTAGATGACGCAGTTGAGCAATTAAGCATACGCAAGAATGAAATCATGCTGTCTATTCTGTTATTGCAACTTGGTCATGTGATTGAACAGCAAGAGGTTGAATTGTTGTTAACACGGCTTGCAAGAAATGTATTATTTGTAATGTGCAGATTATTTAAGCTTGGGCAACTCAAAGATATTCAATATGTTGTTTTAGCAATGGGACGTTTTGCCGGACATGAAATGAATTATGGCTCTGATCTTGATTTGATTTTTATTGAAAAAAGATTGAACCCCGCTAGTGATGAGCAAATTGCTAATAAGATTCGAAAAATGTTGCGTTATATTTCATTGGTGAATCCATCAGGCAGATTGTACGAAATAGATATGCGACTAAGACCCCATGGTAATTCCGGCACATTGGTTACACCGTTAAACAGCTTCCTGAAATTTCATCAAAGTGAGCGCGAGATATGGGAACGTCAGATGATGACACGTAGTCGTGCTGTCATTGGCAATAAAGAATTGTCAGAGCAGGTGAGTAAAAAAATATTGGATAATGTTTATGGAAAATACGAAATATCATGGCTTGCTAAAGAGATAATTAAGGTGCGTTTGTTAGTCGAACAGGAATTAGCAGACGGCAAGGATAAAATAGAAATAAAACGCGGTAAGGGAGGCATTATGGATATTGACTTCCTGACGCATTTTTTACAATTAGCATATGGCGGTGATTTCCCTCAATTAAAAAATTCAAGTACACGTTTTGTTTTAAAAGAATCTTTAAGTCTGGGCTTGATTAGTGAAAAAGCAAAAATGAAATTACTAGATGCTTACGATTTTTATAAAAAGAGTGAAGCTGCATTGCGTGTATTTGATATGAAATCAACTAGCAAAGTATCTAAGGATAAAAAATCTTTATTACCTTTAGCTAGGGCGTTAGGTTTTGTCGATACAGATTATGATGTAGCGGTAAAGCAATATCAGGATAAACTAATGCAATATCGAGATGACGTACGTCAATTGTTTGAGTCCATCATGACTTAATCAGAGGTTCCTTAAGTCGTTAAATCATTTCGTGACAGGGAAAGAACTTTTTTGCCGGTATATATTGCGTAATGATATTCTTACAGAACTCAAGCATATCATTACGAATTTCACTCGGATAGCCAATGCTATTGTTTTCTTCAACAAGTGGCGATGCAAAAAGTTTTTCATCAGGATAGAGTTTTTCCAGTTTGCGAAAATAGTTTTTCGGCAACCTGAAGCCCCCCAAACTAACTGAATGTATTAAATCAGGATTAATGCTTGAAAAAATATCATTAAATAAGTTTGTATATTCATTGATGTAATCATCTGTATAGATAAGTGGGTCAAAACGCAAGCCCACTTGCCAGCCTGCTTTTTGTAAGTCAATAATGGCTTGTATTCGTTTATTAATAGCAGGTGCTTTATGTTCCAGCGCAGCCGCTATTTTGTCGGGGGTGAAACTAAAGGCAACAACGCAGTTCTGAATTGGCTCTCGTTTTAATAAACTTCTTATTTGTGTGCTCTTGGTTCGTAATTCAAGTAATGCCTGTGGATTGTCTTCAAAGAAAGGCAGGAATTCTTTTGTGAAATCAGTGACAGGATCAAGTGCAAGGCTATCGCAATCATAACCAGAAAAAAAGTGAACGGCTTCATTATTATGTTTGTGTAATAGAGATTGCATATCGTCGATAAAGTCTTCGTAATTAACAAACAAAACATAATGTGCTGACTGAAACATACCTTGCAGAAAACAATAGCGACAGTCATACAGACAATTTAGCATGTGTGAAAAATAATAATTATGTTTTGCGCCGATGTTATATTGTTCAGGCGCTGCTAATGCCAGACCTTTATGTTTTCTGGCCAGAATTAAAGCAGCTTGTTTCTTTTGTAATCTAAAATTTTGTGCCTTACGATTAAATATTTCGCCGTAACGTCCGCATGATATGTTTACTGCATCAGGAAAACGTTCAAGTATAGATTTTGT
>CAYTIZ010000073.1:0-4637 GCA_964437885.1 uncultured Enterobacteriaceae bacterium | reverse complement strand
ATGATCTGCAATATCTTCCTCTATATATATCGTATTAATCATAAATAACGAATTCAGATTTGTTTAACTTGTTTTTTAATGTGCTTAAAATCAATTTTCCTGTTTTTAACTCAGAGACAGAGTGCATGACATCTTGATCAGGCAAACGAACGGCCCAGAGCCGTAATAGCCGTGATAACTGGACACGTTCAGATTGTGTAAAACGCCATTGCTCAATAAATGATTGATAGTGTTCAGGATCAGAGTTTATTGAAGCCATTTCAATTGCGAAAGGCTTAAGCGCATCCAGAATAGACTCAATTGTTTCAGTATGATCAGTAATCAGTTTTTTTACGCTCTTTGCATTTACTGTTGATGTAGATTGTTCATGGTTGTCCGAAATTATTTTTAGACTATGAATTAATTCTGCTGTGCCGAGACGTATTGCCATCTGGTAGAAACCGGCTGCTTCCATGTCAAAGATTGATTCCTGATATTCAGTTGATGGACTATCTAAAGTAATTAAGGATGCGCTATCACACGATGATTTAAATAGTATTTGTGGATACCAGCAAGATTTATTCTGATAATCGGTTATTTTATTGATTAAACGCGCCTCACTAACAGGAATGTTTACATGTCCGGCAACACCAATATTTAACCAAATGTCTGAAGTTTGTGTCTCTATACAAGCATGATGATAACTTACAGCCGAGGCGGCATTAAGTTTTCCAATTCCTGTTATGGCTAAACTGATTTGTTTGTCTTTTGATTGATAGAGACGAAATAAATTGTGTTGTTTTAAGCCGGTTAATTTGAAATATTGAATAATAGGTTCAGCTTCACATGGAAGGGCGCAGAAAATATGGATCATGGTGAACTTATTCTAGTGATTCCTGGTTTGAAAGACAGCTATCAATAAAACCTTGCCATGTTTTATCGGGTATAAGTAGATAAAATAGGAAACGCGCCAATTATAAGCGCAATGAACTAATATTGATTTATCATTATGTTGTTCCATTGTGTTAAAGAAAAATTCTAAATCGTGAACAGCAGGTTTCTTGAAATCTACCGGGATACGGACATAGTGCAAGTCATTTTCCTCAACGACTTGCGCTTCATTGATAATGGCATTGGGCGAGTCCACTCTTGCCAGATTAATAACACAAGCAATCCCAGCTTCTTTAATCATTTTGAAATCAGCAACAGTCGGTTGAGCTGAGCTATGAAGTTTGTTTGATATCAGTTGATAGTTGTTAAGAGATTCAAGCATATTGCTCTGTTAAGGCCTCAAATTTTTTACAATATTCATTGTTGCCGTGTTTTTTTGCGCCTTTGAGAAAAATTGAGATCTTTTTTAGTAACATGTTGATAGCAGCTTGCCGATCTAATTTGTTTAAATGCCTGGATTCAATAATTTTTTGCAATGCAATAATACGAAAACGATCTATACCCCAATATTTTCGTGATAATTGATCTTCATGTCCGCCGTACTTATTTGTCAGTGGCTTTTCAAGATATAACACCGGATATCTGCAACAGATTCGTAACCACATATCATAATCTTCACAGGCAGGCAGGCCTTCATCGAATAGGCCGATTTCATCAAATATCTGTTTGTTAATTATTACCGATGAAGGAGAAATGGTGCAAAGTGGTAAGCAGTGTTGAAAAAGTTGGCCGCCACGTTTCTCATGTTTTTTGCCCTGATTTAAAAATTTTCCATTGCGTAGCCAGGTTTCATTGGTATGACAAATCAGGTATTCCGGACTTGTCTTCAATGCTTCGATCTGTAGCGCCAGTTTTTCAGCCTGCCAACTATCATCTGAATCCAGTAAAGCTATCCATCTACTTTTTGCCTGTTTGATTCCATTATTTCTGGCAGCACTTACACCTTTATTGGCTTGATAAATAGTTTGTATCTGGGGATATTTCGATTCCAGTAATTGCCGAGTATTATCAGTCGAGCCATCATCCACAATAATAATTTCGTTCGCAGAACGGGACTGAGCCAGAACCGAATCAATCGTTCGTTCCAGATGATGCACACGATTATAGCTGGGAATTACAACCGAAATAGTCATATCAGACATGTCACAATCTTAGTTTGCAGTTAGAATAACGCGCTTACGATAAACGACTTGAATGATAAATGAAATATCTATGAAACGTCTCAAAGATAAAGTCACCGTTATTACCGGTGCCAGTAATGGTATTGGTCGAGGTATTGCCCAGGCATTTGCCAGTGAAGAAGCCGATATAGTAGTGAATTATCTTAGATCTAAAGGCCGAGCGGAAGCACTGGTAAAAGAAATAAAACAATCAGGCAGGCGCGCCATCGCTGTTCAGGCAGACATGGCCAGAGAAGAAGATATTAATCGATTAATTAAAGCGACGATTGATGAATTTGGTCGTATCGATGTTTGGGTCAATAATGCAGGTGCAGATATTCTTACCGGATCAGGTGCAAATGCTGACATTGATGAAAAGCTGGAACAACTCATCGAAGTCGATCTCAAGGGGACTATCAATGCGTGTTGGTTAGTTACCCCGACGATGCAAGCACAGGGTCATGGAGTGATTGTGAATATGGGGTGGGATTTGGCAACGCATGGTTTTCAGGGAATAAATCCGCAGATATTTGCTGCAACAAAGGCTGGCGTTTTAGGTTTTACTCGTTCATTTGCAAAGACAGTGGCCCCCGAAATTCGTGTAAACATGGTTTCTCCTGGCTGGATTGCAACCACCTTTGCTGAAAAAGATATGGATGATGAATACTTTCAGGCACGCATTAAAGAAATTCCTTTAGGGCGTTTTGGTAAACCGGAAGACGTTGCCGCAGCAGCTGTTTTTCTTGCCTGCGATGAATCATCTTATTTAACTGGTGAGGCTATTAAAATTAATGGTGGACTCATTTAATATGAAAACTATTATTATAATTAGTCATTGTGTCTGGAGAATTTAAAAGTGCGCACTGGATGTAGGGGTAAAGATTTTGTTAACAGAGCCGTTAACAACTACATCACCTCAATAACTGGGTCAAGGAGCATGTATGGTGCATTCAATAATGCTAGTACAGTAGGATTTTATATGTCTTTGTCTATTTATGTTTTTGCTATTTCAAGCTATTTATACTTTATTGCTGTATTACTATACGCACGCTTTATGCCGCTGATTGAAACGTTCTGTCTGGATCTTGTCTATGGTTGCAACAAGCCTAGCCGTTTCCTTTTTTCAGCTTATCAAAGGCTTTCGACAGCAAGAGATAAAATTTCATGAACCTGCTCCTCATTATTTCTATTCTCATCCGTTTAGCAGCAATGTTGTGGTCTATCGTATTATTGATAAAAATCAGGGATTGGCGCATGGGCTTTCTGAGTATCATGTTTGGTTTGATGGCGCTACGTCAGATACTTACGTTCTGGAAAAGTCATGACTCATGGAGCATTTTATTCACCTGGGAAACAATGGAGCTTCCCAGCTTAATTATTAGTGTCATGGCATTCTTGTTCATCTTCTTTTTGCACCGCATCCTCACTGATCGCAAGCAGGTGGGGGCAGCATTAAAGGAGAGTGAGCAGAAATACCGTGGTCTGCTGGAGGCTGCTCCGGACGGTATGTTGGTTATAAATACAAAAGGTGAGATTGAGATAGTCAACCAACAACTGCAAAAGATAACCGGCTATAAAGCGGATGATCTCATCGGCCAACCGGTGGAGGTATTAATACCGGAACGGTTTAACACCCATAAGCAGAAACGAGATGACTATCTTGCGGATGCTCACGTTCGTGCGATGGGAGAAGGAACAGCACTGTTTATCCGGCATAAGGACGGCAGTGAGTTTCCTATAGAAATTAGTTTGAGTCCGTTGAAGACAGCAGACGGGTTAATTGTCTCCGCTGCTATTCGCGATATTTCAGAGCGTATGAAAGCAGATGAGGAAATAAGGAAAAGCGAAGCAAGGCTTGCAGAAGCGCAACGTCTTGCCCATGTTGGTAGTTGGGAAGTCGATATAGTTTTGAATATACGGGTGTGGTCTGATGAAATGTGCAGCATATTTGAAGTCGAATCGGGAGACTCAATTGATTCATATGAAACTTATCTCGAGATAGTGCACCCGGATGATCGGGCACACTTTGATAAAGTTTACACTGAGGCGATCAATAAAAAAAAGCGACATTATGAGATTGAGCACCGATTGTTGATGAAAGACGGTCGTGTGAAATATGTCCATCAAGTATGGGAAAATATTTTTGATGAAAACGGAGAATTAATTCGTTCTATCGGGACTATTGTCGATGTCACCAAGCGTAAGCAGGCGGAAGAAAAAATAACGCGTTTTAGCCGTATCTTCGAAGGATCACTAAATGAAATCTATCTGTTCGATGCAGATTCTTTGAAGTTTGTGGAGGCGAATAACGCCGCGCAGCAAAATATTGGCTATACCATGGAAGAACTTCGAGAACTAACACCAATTGATCTAAAACCTGAATTTACACCTGAATCGTTTGCAGAGTTGGTAGCACCCATACGTAAAGGTAACAAGGAAACGATTGCTTTTGAGACAGTTCATGAACGCAAGGACAAATCACTTTATGATGTGGAGGTACATTTACAGCTTCTGGAACATGACCACAAAGCGTTATTTGCCTCGATT
>CAYTIZ010000072.1:0-10648 GCA_964437885.1 uncultured Enterobacteriaceae bacterium | reverse complement strand
TAATTTTATTATTTAAATGCAATTGTTTATCAAAAAATAAATCACTTGCCCGCCATGCTGCGCTTACAAAACCACCTGCTAATATTAAAACGATCCACCAGGGTATTTTGTTCAGATTTTTTTGAGATTTATTCTTTCTCGCTTTTTGTAATAGTTTACTTTCTATTAATGATAGACGAGATTTATCTGGATTAGGCAGTGATTTATAAACCTGTGTGATCAGATTCTCCATTTCAGATTCTGTTGGTGGCTGATAGTTATGCGTCACTAGAATCATCTCGCCATCGCTGCTTCAATTTCTTCAGAATTTCTGCACATTGTCTGCGTACCGTACCTTCCGGTAATTCCATCATATTTGCTATCTCTTTATGCGTAAGCCCAACTCTATAACGCATGAACATCAGGTTTTGTTCATCTTGCGGTAAATCTTTTATTAAATCTTCAATGTAATTCTGTTGATTTTGGTATTCGTTTTTTTGATCGACCTGTTGCTCTATATCTATATCACGCTGATCAATCAGTGAAACTTTATCACGACGATAGCCATCGATATGACAATTAATTGCGATTCGATATAACAAAGCGACCGGAGCACGTAAATCTTTACACACAACCTGGATAAATTTCAGAAAAGTTTCTGATAGCAGATCATAGGCAGCATCTTGATGACAACCTCTGTTTATAAGAAACTGCCATAACCTCGGGGCTTCAGATCGATAGAATTTACTGAACGCAGTATTGTCTGCATCCTTACAATAATGTTCGAGTAATTGTTTGGCTGAGTTCTGCATAACTGATAATGAAAAGAGTAACTCAGAAAATCATATAAAAAAACTCACATTCTGAAATTCGTTATCTAATCACCATATTTTTTATTTGCCACAGAGTTCACAGAGAAAAACCGTTAATTCATCGGTGCTCTCGGTAATTGTTCCAGACATCGCCTAAAAGCGCCTACTGTTGGTGCTTTACCTCCTCCATCCCTGGAGTCGTCTGTGGCGAAACTCACATCTCGGCTTTAGGTTCGCGTGCCAATAAATTTTGCACTGCATCACGTGGAGAACATTCTGATTGCAGGACTTTATTAACCTGTTCGGTAATTGGCATTTCAATCTTGTACTTTTTTGCCAACTCACTGACCTCCCTGGCTGTTTTTAATCCTTCTATAGCTTGACCAATTTTATCACTCGCTTCCTGAATCGATAATCCTTCCGCTAATAATAAGCCGAGGCTCCGATTACGGGACTGATCATCAGTGCAGGTTAGAACCAGATCACCTAAACCCGCTAGGCCCATAAAGGTTTCTTGCTTTGCGCCCATAGCCAAACCTAAACGCATAATCTCACTTAAACCTCGGGTTATTAGTGCTGACCGTGTATTGGCACCAAAACCCAATCCATCAGCAATGCCGGCTGCTATCGCCATGACATTCTTAACCGCGCCACCGATTTGAACGCCAATATAATCTTTGTGTGTATAGGTTCTAAAAACATCACTATGAAATAAATCAGAAAAATTCCGGGCAACTTCAATATCTTTAGCGGCAATAGTCACTGCAGTAGGCAAACCTGTTGCCACTTCTTTTGCAAAAGAAGGGCCCGAGAGTATTGCCACTGGACAGTCCTTAAGTTCTTCTTCAACAACCTGATGATTTAATTTTTGTGTGCCGGGTTCAAACCCCTTACACGCTAAACAGACGCTGATATCAGAAAATGATTTGAGTAACTGCAAACTACTACGTAAGCCATGACAAGGAACAGCATTAACAACCATCTTGATGTCAGTAGGTACATGTTCAATGGAATCAATCGGAAGAAGATTATCCGGAAATGAAACAGAAGGAATGTATCGTTTGTTACATTTATCCTTTTTCAAATTACTAATAAGTTCTGAGTCAATGTCCCATAAATATACCGAGGGATAACCCGAATGTTGATTGCGCGCTAATACCAAAGCCAGTGCAGTACCCCATGAGCCAGCGCCTAATACTAATACTGACTGTGCTGTCATAATTTAATGAGTCGTACCTGAGTCAGGCTGTTCTGCTTGTTGTTGCTGCGCGTATAAGGCATCAAAGTTCACTGGTGAAAGTAAAAGCTGAGGAAAACCACCTCGTGTAACGATATCAGAAACTGCTTCGCGCGCAAATGGAAACAAAATATTAGCACACACTGTTGCTAACATACGTTCAACTACATCATCCGGAATATTTTTTATAAAAAATATACCTGCCTGATTAATTTCAACCAGATACGCCGTTTTGTCTTCGAGTTTAACTGTCAAGGTAATTGATAAAACAACGTCAAAAAGATGTTCGCCTATAGGTGTCGCTTCATTGGTCATGTGCATATCAACCACCGGCTTCCATTCCATTTTAAATACTTCGGGCGAATTAGGTGTTTCAAAAGAAATATCCTTTACATAAACTTTTTGAATTGAAAACTGTACCTCAGTCGGTTCTTGTAATTTGCTTTCTTGTTCAGCCATGATATTTTCTTATATGAAATATTATTATCGTTTCTTAATTATTTAGAACCTTTTCGTATTTCTTATTTACTCAGGGGCAAATTTGCATTCTGCCAGGACATAATACCGCCTTTTAAACAATACACATTTTCAAAACCTTCATTCATTAATTTACGCGCTTCTTTAATAGAAACTGAACCGCTGGCACAACAAAATATAACGCCCTTATCTTTATATTTTTTCAACTTCTCAAGTTGATTACCCAGCTCGTCAACAGCAATGTTTATTGCATCAATAATATGACCGCTCTCAAATTCTTTTTGCGAGCGAATATCCAGCACTTTGGCATCTTCACGATTGATCAATCGCGTCACCTCATCAGGGTTCAACACTTTAACCCCACTCAGTACATCACCATAAAAATTCCATGTCAGTAACATTAAAATGGAAAGTAATAATGAAAATAAAAACAAATGATTAGCAACAAATTCGGGGAGTCGTTCCATTAAGTAATCTCTTCTCTTGGCAGTATTAAAATAGGCTGAATGATACGTTATATCGGCGATTGAAAAAACAATTCAATTGGAATATTGATTGATACCCATGATTACCTCAAAATGCTGGGTTCAGAGGGAACTTGACTATGGGTGATGTTTGTTAAGATTTCATGCTAAAATCCGCGCACACTAAAACTGAAGCTTAACGGGTTATAAACTCATTACTAATAAGCCCATTTATCACTTTATATTGCATATTAGAATTGCAGACGTCCTCGTCACCTTTTTTCCGCCCAGATTAATTGCAATTACCGAAATACCTAATGCAAGTGACACATAAACCAACAATCTTAATCGTCCTTGACGGTTGGGGTCATACGGATAATACGGTCTATAACGCCATCTATTCTGCGCATAAACCAACCTGGGATAGAATCTGGAATGAATACCCGCATACGCTAATAAGTGCGTCAGGCATCGATGTTGGGCTGCCCGCTACACAAATGGGCAACTCTGAAGTAGGCCATATGAATATCGGTTCGGGTCGCATTGTGGATCAGGAGTTCACCCGCATTACTCGCGCTCTGAAAGACGGTAGTTTTTACAATAATGAAACTCTGAATGCTGCATTCAAGAGTGCTGCGGAAAATGATAAAGCAGTTCATCTGTTGGGATTACTATCTCGCGGTGGGGTTCATAGTCATGAAAAACATATTTTTGCTCTAATGGAATTAGCTGTCAAATGTAATGTAAAAAAGCTCTATCTCCACGCATTTATGGATGGAAGGGACACTCCGCCAAAATGTGCAGAAGAATCCATCCATAAAGCCCAATTAAAGATAGAGGAACTCGGCATCGGTCGTTTTGCTTCTTTAATCGGTCGACATTTTGCGATGGATCGAAACAATCGCTGGGATCGAACCAAACTAGCATACGACCTTATCAGTCAGGGCAAGGCCGAGTATCGATCAAATGATCCCTTCATTGCAGTAGATATGGCTTATGCAAGAAATGAATCAGATGAATTTATCAGGCCAACGGCTATTACCATGAATGGAGAACCCCCGATCATTGTTGACGATGGTGATGTTGTCATCTTTGCCAATTACCGTGCAGACCGTGCCCGACAATTAGCACGCGCATTCACCAAATCGGAGTTCAAGGCTTTTGAAAGAGAAAGAGCGCCAAAACTCGCTGCCTTTGTCAGCCTGACATCCTATAAAGCGAATTACGAATTTCCGGTCGCTTTTCCACCAGCCAGTCTACACAATGTTTTTGGTGAATACATCTCAAACCTTGGCTTGAAACAATTGCGTATTGCCGAAACGGAAAAATATGCCCATGTCACTTTCTTTTTCAATGGCGGCGAAGAACGTGTCTTCGAAGGAGAAGACCGTATCCTGATTCCCTCACCCCATGTTGAGACGTATGACAAGCAACCTGAAATGAGTGCAGATGAAATTACTGATCGTTTAGTCGAATCGATCAATAGTCGTCGCTACGATGCGATTATTTGTAATTATGCCAATGCTGATATGGTCGGTCATACGGGTGATTTCAAGGCAACTATCACTGCAATAGAAACTATTGATAAATGCCTTGCCAAGGTTATTGAATGCGCACAAAAAGTTGGTGGCGAAATTATCATTACAGCTGATCACGGTAATGCTGAACAATTAAAGGCCTATACAACAGAAAAAATAAAATCCCAGTCACATACTGCACACACCAACAATCCTGTGCCATTAATTTACATTGGCAGAGCAGCAGAATTTCTTCCTGACACAGGATCCTTGTCTGATATTTCACCAACGCTGCTGCATATTATGGGCATACCTCAACCAGAAGAAATGACAGGGAAATCACTATTACGATTAACAGATGTAGAAACACCTGCTGTTGTTGAAGAATAATTCTTCCATGCTTCAATTTTCTAACAAGATTGCAATCATTAGCTGCTACCTTTTACTTTCCTATTCTCCCGTCTCTTATGCAACTACAACAGATGATAGCAATGTAGAAAAAGCATCTGAGCTGGAAAGTCTCCGCATTCGTATAAAAGACGTCGAGACAAGAATTAAAGGAGCGCGCGATGAAGCTGAGAAGTTACAAAAAGAATTACGTGAAAACGAAATTTCAACCGCAGAAACATTAACACGCCTTCATTATTTCGAATCAAGCATATCAAAAAAACATGCTGAACTGGAAGAATTAATGTTTGAACAGGCGCTACATGAAGCAGCTCTCAAACAGGAAAAAGAAAAATTAACGCATCAGATTCGCTCAGCTTATCAGATGGGTCGTAATGACTACATTAAACTTATATTAAATCAGGAAGACCCCGCTCTAGTCGGACGCGCTCTAGCTTATTATGATTATCATAATAAAGCGCGCTCTAAACGTATCGGAGATGTTCAACAAACATTGATTGATCTTAATCAGGTTCAGTCTTCCATCGTGAATCAAACGACTAAACTTGAGTCATTAAAAGCAGAGCACGAAATAAAATTACGTGATTTTCACCAATACCGGGCAACTCGGCGCGACATTATCGCACGCTTACAAAAAGATATTAAAGAACAAGGCATCGAATTACATACACTACAGGAAAATGAACGGGAACTCGGAAAACTTTTTCAGGGTCTGGAACAGAAACAAGCCGTTACTATTGAAATGTTTGAGGACATGCCTCCCTTCAATACTCTGAAAGGAAAATTAAACTGGCCAACAAAAGGAAATTTATTAAAAAAATTTGGTGCCAGCAAAAAAGGCGGTAATTTGAAATGGCAAGGTGTTCTAATCGATGCTGAAAC
The DNA here is from genome assembly GCA_964437885.1 of uncultured Enterobacteriaceae bacterium. Taxonomy (GTDB): domain Bacteria; phylum Pseudomonadota; class Gammaproteobacteria; order Eutrophobiales; family Eutrophobiaceae; genus UBA7359. Next base: position 4,872 of record CAYTIZ010000072.1, on the reverse strand, counting down.
CGGCACCAGCGTAGAAGCGATCAGTACAGGTAAGATTGTATTTGCAGACTGGTTTCGTAATTTAGGCTTATTAGTCATTATTGACCATGGCGATGGTTATATGAGTCTCTACGGTCACAATCAGAATCTATTAAAAAATACCGGTGACTGGGTGCTTGCTGGCGAAAAGATTGCAACTGTCGGAGATAGTGGCGGTCAAAATGATACAGCACTTTATTTTGAGATCAGAAAGGGGGCTGAGCCCTTAAATCCATCACGTTGGTGCAAAAAATAGGCACCCTATAAAATTACTAACCAGCTATCACAAATGCTCTAGTACGAGTATGCTTAAACAAACCACATAAGTAGACCCATAATTAAATTACTCAATACAAAGATAAAATACGCATACCCGCTTGAATGGAGTAGAGGAAGTATATGATGAAAGATTTGATAATCACTTTTTTACTATCGATTTTCTTAGTGTCTGTTGCATTAGCAAACACCGAAGAAAATACAGATATTGATACTCTACCTCTGGATGAACTTCGCACCTTCACCGAAGTTTTTGCGAAAGTAAAAAATGATTATGTTGAAAGTATTGATGATAGAACATTGATAGAAAACGCAATCAGGGGAATGTTGGAAGGACTCGACCCTCATTCTACTTATCTGGACAAAGAGTCTTATAAAGAATTACAAGAAGGGACATCAGGAGAATTTGGTGGGCTTGGACTCGAAGTCGGCATGGAAGATGGTTTTATCAAAGTAATATCTCCGATAGATGACACACCAGCAGAACACTCTGGAGTCAAGGCAGGCGATTTAATCATTAAACTGGATGACAAGTCAGTAAGAGGAATGTCACTTAATGATGCAGTTGATCTAATGCGCGGAAAACCTGGCAGCGATATTATCCTGACCGTTGTTAGAGAAGGAGAAGAGAAACCTATTAGCATAACTATTACTCGCGCTATTATTACGGTAAAAAGTGTTCGCAGTAAAATTCTCGAGCCCGGCTTTGCTTATGTTCGCGTCTCAAACTTTCAAACTCATACTGCAGAAGATTTACGCAAGTCATTAGAGAAACTTAAAGAAGAAAATGAAAATGGCTTAAGCGGATTAATTCTCGATCTTAGAAATAACCCCGGGGGTATTCTTAATGCAGCTGTCGGTGTTTCCGATTTATTCCTTGATAGCGGCTTGATTGTTTATACTGAAGGTCGAATTCAGGATTCAAAACTTAAGTTCAATGCGAAACCTTCGGATATTTTAAGAAATGCTCCTATTATTGTTCTCGTTAATGGTGGCTCAGCCTCCGCATCTGAAATTGTAGCGGGGGCATTACAAGATCATGAACGCGCTATCATTATGGGAGAACGTACTTTTGGCAAAGGTTCGGTACAAACTATTTTGCCGATGAATGACGAAGCGGCATTGAAATTGACGACTGCCCGCTATTTTACACCTTCAGGACGTTCTATTCAGGCATCAGGTATAGAGCCTGATATCATTATTGAAAATATTCGTGTTAATCGCGAACAAGACACCGGTGCCATACGGATTAAAGAAGCCGATTTAAGTGGTCATCTGGATAATGGCAATAAAGATAATAAAATTGACGATGACTCAAAAGATAAAAAGAAAGAAAAAGGACCTTCACTTGCTGAAACTGATTATCAGCTTTATGAAGCATTAAATGTATTGAAGGGGCTAACGATTCATATGAAAAAAGTGGGCTAATCCAGCATATATGAATATGCAGCAATTCAAAATAACTTTCAAATACAAGATAGTTTTCTGCTTATTATGTTATGCCAGTTTATTTTCAACCTCCATTCATTCTGAACAGTCATACAAACCGACCATTTCCATCCTCATTGATGATCTTGGATATAAATTTCAGGAAGATTTACGTGCATTAGCTTTACCTGGACCGGTAGCTTATGCAATTTTGCCGCATGGGCCTCATACAGAAAAAATGTCACAAATTGCTTTTAAAAAAGGCAAGGACATTTTATTACACCAACCAATGCAGGCCATGGATAAAAATGAGTTTCTAGGTCCAGGCGCATTAACTCTCAATATGACGCGAGAAGAATTTTTAAAAACTCTGAATATCAATATACGCGCCGTACCAAATTTAATCGGCATAAATAATCACATGGGAAGTTTATTAACTCGACACCCCGGTCATATGCAATGGTTAATGGAAATAATGAAATCGAACGGGCAATTTTATGTTGATAGCCTAACAAGTGATGATAGTGTCGCTGCTCGACTGGCAAAAGAAAATAATATTCCTTATCTAACTCGCGATATATTCCTAGACCACAAACAAGGTCCTGCATATGTACGAAAACAGTTTAAAGAATTGATTAAAGTAGCAAAACTTAAAGGCTCTGCATTAGCTATCGGCCATCCACATGCAAGCACCATAGAAGTATTGTCACAAGTATTACAAGATGTCGACAAATATGGTGTTAAATTTATTAGTATAAAATCACTCCTGCAGCTAAGAACTAAAGGGGGAAAATATGCACAAGGTACTCGTACCGTTAGCACAGGGTTGTGAAAAATAATTGGTTAGATAGAATTTTCCACCGTTTGAGATTTATACTTTTATAAACTTTTATTTCGTCTGAAAACGAGTCACTTTTCTTTGCGTGGCCAAAGAAAACTAACGAAAAGAAAAACCACCCTAAATGTCTTACCCTAACGGGCACACTCGGTGATGTGTTATTTCTTACGGCACGCGCATACTTCCGTCGATTACTGCTCCTGCATAATCGACACTTCCGCCATCCATGGCGGACGTCCTTTCCTAATGCGATCTCGCTACCTCCGTGTAGCTCAACCGAGAAATAAAACAACACCTCGGCAAAGCCATAAAGGGAAATAAGATTTAAACGACTACTTCTCTTCTGGAAATGCCTTTTCTGCATAATCCTTATAAAAACGTTCGCATAGTAAACGGCGTTTCTCATATTCGGATATGCCTTTCGGAAATGATGACAGTGCAATTTTACGAGCCGTATCAAACATCTGCATACCTATCAACATGCGCTGCTCACCAGTCATTTGCATATATCGTTCGTGAACCTGTTTTGCTATTTCAGGTGTAGTATCATTCACTAATCACTTTCTCCAATAAAGATAAAACACTCAGTTTATTTGCCCACTTCTGTACATATTTCTCATCATAACCTGTATTTAGAAGATTCTTTATATCACGAAATTGTAGCTCAGACTGCGATTCTTTTGACCAACATAATTTAGATAAAATCAGGTCTTCCTTGCTTACTACCCAGAGTTTAATTCCAGCAAACTCAACCTGACATTTTCTATCAAACTCGTGCTGTCTATATTCTTCGGCTTTACGAACAATAACATCTATCTTAACAACACTATCCAGGTGAATAAGATTAAACATAGATAAATCACGAATTGCTTCGCTTACTGCATCATCAGGCACATAGTAGGCATCACTAAATAATTTTATTAAACTGGGCGTATCTTTACCCTGTAAAGCAATAACAATATCAATATCTCTGGTCATTCGTGGTTCGGCATAATAATTCATCGCCATTGAACCGGTAAGCATATAAGGTAGTTCAATGCTCTCCAATCGCTCAACAACGTCTTGGAGAACATCAAGTTCTGTTATATTTTCCATAGCTTTTCAAATTTAATTAAACACTATTATTTTTCTTGCCATGATAAATACAACATCATAATCCCGGAAAACCCCAATAACCATGACACAATTGGTACCGATAAAAAGTCTCCATGTATTGTATTATCTAATGCATAGATGATAGAAGCAGATAACAGAAAACCTGAGCCTACAACAGCAAGCACAGTTCGTTGATTATAGGCCTTCATCTCCTGTCGTAAATGATGGATTTCCTCTGATTTATTTTCCATTTCTATCTTACCTTCGTGTAATTGATCTAAAACATCGAGTGCTTTGTTAGGAAAATCAGGTAATCGATCAATTAACTTTGGTATATTTATTTTTGCACCTTTTAATAAACCTCGAACACCAATACGTTCATCCATCCATCGTTCTAGTTGTGGTCGTGCTGTTTTCCATAGATCCAGATCTGGATAAAGGTAGCGGCCAATCCCTTCAATATTAATAATTGTTTTTTGTAGCATGATCAGCTGCGGCATTATTTCCATATTAAAACTTTGGGCAGTCTGGAATAAACGCTGAAGCAGTTCACCAAATGAAATTTCATGCATTGGTCTATCTAGCAAAGGTTCGCATACGGTACGAATGGCAGACTCCAGTTCATCCAGACGTGTTCCTTTCGGTACCCAGCCGGATTCAATATGTAATGCCGCGACACGATGATAATCACGATCCAGGAATGCAATAAAATTATCGGCAAGATAACGTTGGTCAAATTCGGTTAATGAACACATGATACCGAAATCGATTACTTTAACTGTTGCGGGCTTGTCTGCTTCAGCCGGGACAGCAAAAATATTGCCCGGATGCATATCAGCATGGAAAAAATTATCGCGAAATACTTGAGTAAAAAATACTTCAACACCATATTCTGCTAGCCATTTTAAATCGATGCCAGCTTGTTTTAGCTCATCGATATCACGAACTGAGATACCTGACACACGCTCCATGGCTAAGACATTTCGACGCGTTAGCTTCCAGTTTATTTCTGGAACGTAATAACGGTCTTCGTCTTTAAAGTTTCGACGTAACTGCGAAGCATTAGCGGCTTCCCGCTGTAAATCCAGTTCATTCATCAAGGTCTTTTCAAACTCTTCGACGACGCCAGTTAAACGTAAGGCTTTACCTTTTGGATAATACTTCTCTGCTTTCTCAGCAAGGAATTGCAATAAATCTAAATCTTGTCGTATTAAGTT
>CAYTIZ010000071.1:7225-10650 GCA_964437885.1 uncultured Enterobacteriaceae bacterium | reverse complement strand
CTGAATAAAAAAGATATATAACTGGCACTGTAATAATAGCGGCAAGAGAGTAGGAGATTATGGGGTTTATATACAGAGATTCTTTATTGCTTATCGCAAGGATAATAATTGCAATAAGCCGAGCAACAAAAAGTAAAGAAAAACCTATTGCATAAAAATTAAAAGCTCGCTTTACACCAAATTTCTGTGTAAAGACTCTTTGGTATAATTCAAATCGCCAGACAAGCCAAACATAAACTTGGTGGGTAATAGGAACTGCTATCGCCAACCAAAGCCATGATATTGTATCTACGTTCAAGAATGAACCATCTAGAACTTCAGAATTGCTAGACATGTACACTTTGACGGCAAAAATTAAAATGATTAATGATAGTAAATGCCATATTTGGAATTTAAATATATTATTAATTGCGATCATAGAACGAAACCTTGATTAAGAGCATAACGCCCTCATCAGTCGCTGACGAAGGTGATGGGGCTTTTGCGTTTTTTTGCAAAAGGCACGACGCTTTTGGCAGTCCGTTGGATAAGATTATGAGGATATTTTTTCTTGAAATAAGCCATCATGCATACCATAATAACACCATATTGGTTTTATTTGGAGATATCTAATGCCTGCAATTACCCTAAAAAATATACCAGATTCCCTCTATGCACAATTAAAAACTGCGGCGAGAGTTCATCACCGAAGCTTAAATAGCGAAATCCTCTACTGCGTAGAACGCACACTTGGTATACACAAAATTAATGCTTCTGAGCATATTGAGATGGCCAGAAAATTAAGAGCAAAAACTGCACAGCATAATCTCACAGACCAGGAACTAACTGATTTTAAAAATGAAGGTCGTCCATGATTGTTGCAGACACCAACATAATTTCTTATTTGTATATTTCGAGTGATCACTCTCAACAAAGTGAGGATTTATTATCTTTCGATTCTAATTGGGTTGCACCCATATTATGGCGTAGTGAATTCAGAAATGTCTTAGCCCGATATTCACGAAAGAATTTATTAAATATAGATGAAATTTTACTGATTATTCAGCAAGCGGAAAAATTACTAACTGATCATGAATATGAAATTTCATCTGCACATATTATGCAACTCGTCCAAAGCAGTCAGTGCTCGGCATATGATTGTGAGTTTATTGCCTTAGCGCAATATCTTGATGTTCCTCTTATTACAACAGACAAAAAAATTCTTCGAGAATTTCCAGAGATTGCTCAAACTGCTGAATCTTGCCTCGCCTAACGCTCAGCATAACCTGACGGTTTTACACAGAGCGTAACGTAGTGAAGCGGCGTGCAAAACCGGTCAGCGTTGATGCACTTGTTAGGCATTTGATAGTTGAATTTAGCTGGATACAACCATTACAACAAACACAGCTATGCCTAATGATGCTGAGGCTAATGTTAGTTTTCGTAACTTTGGTGTTTGCCATGCCATAATAAAACCTGTAATTAACAATAATAGCAAGGCGATGGCAAATGCAGCAGCATATACCTTAAATGGAGTGCCGCCTTTTGCTTTATGTAATTGCACAAACTGTCGGTGCCAGCTTGTATTTTTTATTTGTAACATAGCAATTAATGGTTGCGATGTTGGCTCAACAATAATATCCATTTGTGAGCCCGTCCATTCTAGCTTGAAAGAAGTGCCAATTTTTTTAATTTTAGCCTGGCCTGATGGCAGGTCTATATTTTGTTTTTGTAATTCTTTTGTTGCTAATGCAACAAGTTCTGCAAGCTCGCCTTGAATAGGTTTTTTTAGATTTAGTTCATAGGCGGTTGTATTATAATCACCTTTTATACCCCATGTATAAAGAGCGCCTGTTATAAAAAACATAATTGCAACTGGCAAGACAAAGGCTGCTAATAGAGCATGCGCCTTCATTAGTGTAGAACGATTGAGTATTCCCATTTAGTTATCCTGTTTTATTTATGCGTAACGGCTCGGCTAAGACACGCGCGCTTTTCGCGCATCGATATTGAGTCGTTTGTTAGGTATCATAATCACATCCTCAGTATTTTAAATCCTAAAACTAATATCACCCATGCCACAGGATAATATAGCAACATGCAAGATATCAGATAGCAAGCATATATAATTTTTTGTTTTTCTCAAGCCAGGCTTTTTCCTTAACTTTTGAATCAATAAAGTAAAAGGGAAGGGCAATTATTGGAAAGTCACAGACGCCTAGAGACCAATATGTTGCACCAACATCATGAATATAATGGAAATAAAATTTAGTACTTAAGATCCAAAATAAGAACCAAGTAACACTAAAAATAATAAATCTGTTTATTGTTTTCCGCAACATTATTTGTCGTGATACCCAACGTCGTGAATCAGCTTTTGGCAGTGCGAGTTAATTTACCTTGTTATGTGCAGTTTTGTACCACGCGCATATAAGACCTACAAAAAAAACAACACCCACAGGGCTATAAAAGTGAGCGTAATGCTATACAGATGTTGTAGACAGCCTATTTTTGCATATGGATACTTATCCGTGTTGTATACGACTAGGAATAGTGTCGTCTGGTTTATAAGTCCCCATAGCACTCTCAACAACATTTCTGCTGCTATAAAATGTTCTTTGCTGCCCCTCAAAAGTAAATTTAATTTCCATTTCAATTGAATCTCCTTGCGCGGAACTGAATTTCTTATTCTTAAATGACATGATTTTTCCAGTAGTCTCAATGGCATTCTCCGTGAACCATCGCTCATATAAAAAGGCGCCGCTGGTAGTCAAGATAGATAGAATAAACATGAGTCTTAATGCTCTGCGGATAGTGTCTTGAGTTTTCATTACCTATAGCACATAACGTTTGAAATAACGCGACGCGCTTTTTGCGGTCGCCGTTAATTGACTTGTTAGGGCTTCATCAGTATTGTGTACGGCATTACAGTACGTTATATAGGTGATTGAAATGGACAGTATTAGTGTAAATAAATTTAGAGATAACTTAAAAACCTATGTTGAACAAGTAGTTACTGAGCACTTACCGCTTAAAGTTACACGCAGAAGTGGGAATGATTTTGTCATTTTAAGTGCGGATGATTGGGAGCGTGAGCAAGAAACATTATACATCTTGCAAAACAATGACTTAATGAAACAAATCGCTGCCTCAGCCGCTACAAATGCAAAAAACAAAGGATATAAGCCTACCGCTGGAGAGCTAGATGAGATCACTGGTATTTGAAGGTAACACCTGGGCTGCATATGAAGAACTTAGACAAAAAGACAAAAAGCTATGCAAGGTGCTTTGCCGTTTATTAAAAGAAATGCTACGTGATGATCCGCGTACGGGGACTGGGAAGCCTGAACCATTAAAACATAACCTCTCTGGTTTGTGGTCTCGCCGAATTAGCCAGAAAGACCGTGTCATTTATAAGTACGATAAAGATTACATTTATATTTTTG
>CAYTIZ010000071.1:0-7180 GCA_964437885.1 uncultured Enterobacteriaceae bacterium | reverse complement strand
GCGGCCGAGTATTTTATTTACTTCGATTTCCTTTGCAAAATAATTTTTTGCCATTCTTGCGGCCCGGTTTGATGAACAGCATTACCATTGACATCAACCGCAACCGTGACAGGCATATCCTTAACTTCAAATTCATGTATGGCTTCCATACCTAATTCAGGGAAGGCAATTACTTCTGAATGTACAATCGCTTTTGATACGAGATAAGCCGCGCCACCTACTGCCATGAGATAAACGGCTTTGTGTTTTTTTATTGCTTCTATTCCTGCGGGGCCGCGTTCTGCTTTGCCGATCATGCCAATCAAACCGGTTTTATCCAGCATCATTTCGGTAAACTTATCCATACGTGTTGCTGTCGTAGGGCCAGCAGGGCCAACCACTTCTTCGCGTACTGCATCGACCGGACCGACGTAGTAGATAAAACGATTTGTGAAGTCGACGCCATCGGGCAAGGGTTCACCTTTATCAAACAGGTCTTGAATTTTTTTATGTGCGGCATCACGACCAGTTAACATTTTTCCGGAAAGTAATATTGTTTCACCCGGCTTCCATTCTTTTATATCTTCAGCAGTAACATCATCCATATTGACACGTCGTGCAGTTGGACCTGCATCCCAGGTTATTTCTGGCCAGTCATCTAGGTTAGGCGGAGTTTGTAATGAGGGTCCTGAACCATCTAATACAAAGTGCGCATGCCGGGTTGCGGCACAGTTTGGAATCATAGCAACAGGTTTGTTTGCTGCATGCGTTGGATAATCTTTGATCTTTACATCCAGTACTGTGGTTAAACCGCCAAGGCCTTGTGCGCCGATACCCAAATCATTAACGCGTTCATAAATTTCCAGGCGTAATTTTTCTGCTGTCGTTTTAGCACCGCGTGCTTTTAATTCCTGAATATCAATAGATTCCATTAATGATTCTTTTGCCATGACCATGGCTTTTTCTGCTGTACCACCAATACCTATTCCTAGCATTCCCGGAGGACACCAACCCGCACCCATAGTTGGAACAGTTTTAATTACCCAATCAACAATATCGTCAGAGGGATTTAACATGGCAAACTTTGATTTTGCCTCTGAGCCACCGCCTTTGGCAGCAACCTGAATATCAACGCTTGCACCTTTAACAATTTCCATGTGAATAACGGCCGGGGTGTTATCGCCGGTATTCTTTCTAGCACCTGCTGGATCAGAAAGTATAGAAGCACGTAATTTATTATCGGGGTGGTTATAGGCACGTCGTACACCTTCATTGATCATATCTTCCAATGAAAGCTCGGCATCCCATTGCACGTCCATTCCAACTTTAACAAAGACAGTGACAATCCCCGTATCCTGACAAATAGGACGATGACCTTCAGCACACATGCGCGAATTAATTAAAATCTGCGCCATAGCATCTTTTGCTGCGCCGGATTCTTCTTTTTCATAGGCAGCATTAATTGCCTGAATAAAATCAAGCGGATGGTAATAGGAAATATACTGCAAAGCGTCGGTAATACTTTCTATCAGGTCATCTTGTTTTATTGTTGTCATATTTGGATTCTAAAGAATATCTTGGATGATGTTAAATAAGATAATTATAGCGTTAAATAATCATTTCTTGATGTAAATCTTTAATATTAATTTCTGATATATGTTATATATTATTGTAGTACAAAGTAATATAAATCTTGATTTTGATTTGCGAGCTAATTTTGTGATGCCTGTTGAGGGAGAAACCTATGAAAACAGTATTATATGTAGAAGATAGTGAAGAGATGATCGAAATCGTGAAGATAGTATTGAAGGACTCAGGATATCGACTACTTTCCCAAACGGATGGACAGGCGGCTTTAAATTTATGTGCTAATGAGAATCCGGATCTGGTTTTGATGGATTTAAACATGCCGGGTATGGATGGTTTTGAAGTTACGCGCAAATTACGGGAACAGGGTTTTACGAATCCCATAATTGTATTATCGGCGTCAGAATCGGATGAAGACAGGGAAAAAGCGCTTGCTATTGGTTGCAACGATTACATATTAAAAGACATGGAAATGAGAGGGCTTGAAAAAGTTATTGATGGTTTTCTGGTTGAAGCGGGAGGGCTTTGATCTAGTTTGTAACTACTGCAAATCAAGGTGCATATCAGGGATATCTTTAGATTATATTTTGAGTAGTTCGGGTTTGGTAAAAAACTGAGTCATACTGTTTTCTGACTTTCTTCCAAAACCAGAGAAAAAGTCTTTTGCAAAATGGCCGCATCGCTACTAGCACGGTGCCGTTTTAATAGTGTTGACTCAATTACTCTTTCTTTGGTGCCATGCCACAGTGCCGCTTGTTCTTCCGTTAACAAGCTACGTATTGAATCCATTCTAAATCGCATTGGTATATTGGCAGCGTCGAATAATAAACCTAACCAACTGGAATCATTGCCCCATGCATCTGAATAAATGGTTTCGCCTGATAACTGTGTGTTAATGATTTGTGCAATTTCAGTTACTGGTTTTCCAACTTCATACAAAATTTGTTGATTAATGCCATGAACCTTCTCAGCGGCGTCATCCCATCTGTCCCAGCCTTCGGCCGGTTTAATTAATGAACAAAACGAATCGCCATTGCCGAGAATGTAGCCAACCTCGATAGGGTAACTATGTTTACCAAAGCCGGAGGCTTCCAGATCTATGATGTTAGGTAACATGTATATCTAATAATAATTTATTGGGGCAAAATAAGGGCGACACACTGTCGCCCTTATTTTTTAAGACAGCAACCTGTCTAATTTACTACAGCGACCGGAATCTGCTCAAGTTTAGACTTCGCTTCAGAAGCACTCTTCTGGAATGATTCAATCTCATCAAAACTCAGATAACGGTAAACATCTGCAGCCATAGGATCAAGATCCGAAGCAAATTCCATGTACTCTTCCATTGTAGGAATACGTCCAAGAATAGAGGATACCGCCGCAATTTCTGCAGAAGCCAGATAAACATCTGCACCATCACCCAAACGATTTGGAAAGTTTCGGGTTGATGTTGAAACGACAGTCGACTTTGCTGCCACGCGTGCCTGATTGCCCATACACAATGAACAACCTGGCATTTCAGTTCGCGCACCAGCTTTACCAAAGATGCTGTAATAGCCTTCTTCTGTAAGTTGATGTTGATCCATTTTAGTCGGTGGAGAAATCCATAAACGCGTTGGTAAGGTGTCGGAGAATTTTTCTAACATTTTACCTGCTGCGCGAAAGTGCCCGATGTTGGTCATACATGAACGAATGAATACTTCATCAATCTTGGTGCCCGCAACATCGGATAACGTTTTCACATCATCTGGATCATTAGGACAAGCCAGGATAGGTTCTTTGATTTCATTCAAATCAATTTCAAATATCTTGGCGTATTCCGCATCTGCATCGGGTTCCATCAAGACTGGATTAGCGATCCATTCTTCCATCGCAGCAGCGCGACGTTCTAGTGTACGTGCATCACCATAACCTTCGGTGATCATCCAACGTAATAAGGTTACGTTTGATTGTAAGTATTCAATGATGGGTTCTTTACTCAAGCGAATAGAACAACCACCGGCAGAACGTTCAGCAGAGGCATCGGATAATTCAAACGCTTGTTCGCATTTAAGATTTGGTAATCCTTCAATCTCTAGAATACGGCCTGAAAAGATATTTTTCTTGCCCTCTTTAGCAACCGTTAAGTCGCCCGACTTAATTGCTGCGAGAGGAATAGCATTAACCAGATCGCGTAAAGTAATGCCCGGTTGCATTTCACCTTTGAATCTTACCAATACAGATTCAGGCATATCCAAAGGCATGACACCGGTTGCCGCTGCAAACGCGACTAAACCTGAGCCTGCTGGAAATGAAATACCAATCGGAAAACGAGTATGTGAATCACCACCGGTACCAACAGTATCCGGCAATAACATACGGTTTAACCATGAATGGATAATGCCATCGCCAGGACGTAGGGCGACACCAGCGCGTGTTTGAATAAAATCAGGCAGTGTGTGATGTGTGATCACATCAATTGGTTTTGGGTAAGCCGCCGTATGACAAAAAGATTGTAAAACCAGATCAGCAGAAAAACCAAGACAAGCTAAATCTTTTAATTCATCACGAGTCATAGGCCCTGTCGTGTCTTGAGAGCCGACCGTTGTCATTTTTGGTTCGCAATACGTTTCTGGACGAATACCTTCTACACCACAAGCTTTACCGACCATTTTTTGTGCCAAGGTATAACCTTTGCCTGTATCTTTAACTGGGACGGGTACGCGGAATAAGTCACTAGCTTCAAGACCCAATGCTTCACGAGCACGACCGGTTAAGCCGCGACCAATGATTAGAGGAATACGACCACCAGCCTGAACTTCATCCAGGATGATGTCAGTCTTTAATGAAAAGCTGCAAATCTCTTCCCCCGTTTCTGAATTTTTAACTTTTCCTTCGTAAGGATAAATGTCGATGACATCACCCATATTCAATTTTGTTACATCACACTCAATTGGCAGGGCGCCCGCATCTTCCATGGTATTGAAAAAGATGGGTGCAATTTTGCCACCGAGACAATAGCCGCCACCACGTTTATTCGGGATGAAAGGAATATCATCACCCATATGCCAAAGTACAGAATTAGCTGCTGACTTACGTGAAGAACCGGTACCGACAACATCACCAACATAGGCAAGTGGATGGCCTTTTTCTTTCAGCGCTTCCATTTGTTTTATTGCACCGATCTCACCGGGTTTATCAGGCGTAATGCCATCGCGTTCCATTTTCAACATAGCCAATGCATGTAATGGAATATCCGGTCGTGACCAGGCATCAGGGGCGGGTGAAAGGTCATCGGTATTGGTTTCGCCAGATACTTTAAATACAGTAACAGTTATTTTTTCTGCTAACTTTGGTTTAGAAGTAAACCATTCGCCATCTGCCCATGATTGAATAATTTTTTTCGCATGCTCGTTACCAGCACCCGCTTTTTCTTTAATATCATGAAAGGCATCGAACATTAATAAAGTATGAGATAGTGCGTGAACAGCTGTCGCTGCCAGAGATTCATCATCAAGGCAGTCAATTAAAGCTTCAATGTTGTAGCCACCGAGCATGGTGCCGAGTAATTCGGTTGCTTTAACTTTATCAATTAATGGAGATTCTGCTTCGCCTTTAGTAATGGCGGCAAGAAAACCCGCTTTGACATAAGCGGATTGATCAACACCGGCAGGGATGCGATTAGTAATCAAGTCTAGAATAAATTCTTCTTCGCCTGCGGGAGGATTTTTTAGTAATTCAACCAGAGCCGCAGTTTGTTCCGGGTCTAGTGGTTGAGGCACGATACCTTGGTCGGCGCGTTCCTGTACATGTTGACGATAAGCTTCAAGCAAAACAATTCTCCTGTAGTTGTTCTCAGACGAGCGCTACATAAGCACCCATGCCGAAGGGACGGCTATTATAAGGCAAGAGTTACCTAAAGTTTAAGCCAATTTATATAGGGCACCTCCGTAAACGCACTTTTTCCGCAGTTAACGTGCCGTTCCATATAATTATTCTTGGTATGTGGCATCAGCTCGGCAACTGCTCCCGGCGTTGCTCTACCTCCTACATCCATGTAGTCGTCCGTGCTCGAATACCCGAAACAGAGGGGCAGGCTCTCCTCATGTATACCTTATACACTGCGGTTCTCGGCAATTATTCCCGACATCGCCTAAAGCACCTACTGTTGGTGCTCTACTTCAGCCTCCGTTCCAGACTCGACTCTACCGATTACATCCCTGTAATCGTCCTGCATATATGCAATCGTCCGCGCAGTGCTCACCCCTCAAGGGGGTACCGAGGTCCGTTGCTCTCACGAAAAAATCACATGTTCGGAGGCGCCCTAAACTATTTTGGTGCGATTTTAGTAGGCAGAATCGATGATTCCACCACCCAGACAGATATTTTCTTTATAAAAAACAATGAATTGGCCTGGAGTAATGGCTCTTTGAGACGATTTAAAGGAAACTGAATAATTCCCATTTTCAACCTTTTCAATGACACATTCCTGATCTGCTTGTCGATATCGGTTTTTGGCCATGCAGTGAAAGGGCGTTTCGGGTATTTCACCTGAAATCCAGTTAATATCCGATGCCGTTAAATTGTGACTATGGAGCAGCGGATGGTCATGATCTTGGGCTACAATTAATTCATTTTCAGCAATATTTTTCTGCACTACATACCAAGGGGCATCTGTCGCACCTCGGACACCACCGATACCCAGACCCTGTCGTTGTCCTAATGTGTAATAAAAAACGCCTGTATGTTCAGCAATCGTCTGGCCGTCTGTTGTTTTAATCAGACCGGGATCGGGTGGGATGTAACGACTCAAAAATTGACGAAAGGGTTGTTCACCAATAAAACAAATTCCAGTGCTGTCTTTTTTATCGTGTGTTATCAGTCCTGCTTGTTCAGCACGTTTTCTGACATCGGGTTTGTCTAAGTCACCAATAGGAAACAGGGTTTTTTGCAATTGGTTTTGATTCAAACGACAGAGGAAATAACTTTGATCCTTGTTTTGGTCTCGTCCTTTCAATAATTGGAAAGAACCCTTTTCTTCATTAATACGAGCGTAATGTCCCGTAGCAATCTGGCTTGCTCCCAGATTTTCTGCATGTTCGAGAAAGGCTTTGAATTTAATTTCCTGATTACATAAGACATCAGGATTGGGGGTGCGCCCGTTTTTGTATTCAGTCAGGAAATTTTTAAACACTTTATCCCAGTAATCGGACGAGAGATCGACCGTGTTTAACGGAATATCAAGCTTGTCGCAAACATGCATGGCATCTTCAACATCAGCTTCCCATAGGCAGGCACCATCTTCGGACTGGTCATTCCAGTTTTTCATGAACAGCGCTTCGACGTTATAGTCCTGTTCTTTCAGTAACATTGCAGTTACTGAGGAATCGACACCGCCGGAGATGCCGACGATTATTTTTTTATCTGCGTTCATTTATATTGCGTGATGGAGAATATCGAGAGGATAACGATTTCCCTTTAGATAGTCATCAATACAACGTGTCACTAGCGGGCTACGCATACGTTCGTGTTCTTTTTCAATTTCTTCAGGACTGAGCCAAGCTGCACGTAAAATGCCTTCATCTAGTGCTTGGCCTTTATGCTCATTACTACATTGGCCATAAAAGCAAAAGCG